>JBBJLY010000119.1:0-24053 GCA_037720695.1 Kofleriaceae bacterium
TCGCCGCCATCTCGCGCTCGAATTCTTGCAGGCTTTGGCGATCGACCCGGGTGTCCCACACCGAGGTCCCCGCCTCCGCACCCGCGGTGACCGCGCCGCCGATGATCACGAGCGACACCACGATCGCGACCGGTGCCGCGACCGCGATCCCCGCGCCGGCCACACACGCACCCAGTGTCCCGATGATCACCCCACCCGCGGCGCCGCCGAGCGTGCCGCCGGAGAACCCCGCGAGCTCGCGACCGGTGGTCCACAGGTGCTCGCCTTCCTCGGCATCGAGCACGCGGTAGATCGAGCCGGCGGCTTGCCCGACCATCAAAAGCGAACCGGCGATCCGGGTCACCCGCGCCGCGCCATTCATCACCGTGTTCGGTTTCCCCGCACTCTTGATGATCATGTCCGAGACCGCGGGAGAATCCCGGATCTTCGCGAGCGCCAGCTCGGTCTTCGGATCGCCGAACGCGAGGTTGACGATGCCGAACCTTTCGCACAGGGCCGGGCGCTCCTTCAGCCACTTGAGGGCGTACTTGTTCGCGAGCTCGAGCACCGTCGGACCGTTGGCCTCGACGGCCTCCGACATCCCGCGCGCACCCGCTGACAGCTGCCCGCGCCCCTCGGTGCGGATCCGATTGCGTGTGCCTGACGCGTCGATGCGAGCCTCGATGTGGGAGCCAGGATTGCGTTTCACGTCCGCAGCGAACGCCTTCGACATTTGCTGGGCGCGCCGCAGGTACATCGTCAGCCGGATATCTGCATCGCGTGCCGCGACCGCGGCTTGCGCACCGAGCTGTGGGTCGTGCTCGACGATCCGCGCCCACACCCGGCGCTGGAGCGGCCGGACATCGCCCCGCGCGAGGTAGCCTCCGAAACCGGGGATGTCGACGGGCACGGGATCGGAGACCGCCTCGCTCGCGGTCATCATGGCGGGAGCAATCGCCAGCAGCTCCCAAAATCCGGCCGCCTCGATCAGTCGCAAGACGGTCGTCGCGGAGACCGGGTCACACCATGCGCCCGCGGCCCCACATTGCTCGACCAGCGTCGTGCGACCGACCGTGTCCTGCGGCTGCGGGCCGTCGATGCTGCAGGAGAGGACCTCGTGCTGCTTCCCGCGGCCGAGCTTCTGGTCACCCATCGCAGGACAGGCGCCGCGGGTCTCACCAGCACGACACCGTTCGCGATCAGGGAAACTGCACGCCGCGATCGGGGAACAGCTGGCGGAGATGCCAGGCTTGCAGATGCAGTCGTCGACGCAGCTGGACGTCATCGCGGCGCACGACGTGGGACACGATCACGGCGACGGCGATCACGACCGCGACGAACAGCGCGCCGCGGACCCCGGCACTGCTGGCCGTGCCGGCGACCAGCGGCGTGTGGATGAGGATGCCGCGGCCGCCCAGGAGATCCATCGTCGGTGACACCAGTCCGAGTCGCTCGGCCGCCTGCGGCAGCAGGACCGCGGCGGTCATCATGCCCCACAGCGTCACCGATGCCTGCCGCGCCCCGAGCAAGGGATTGGTCGCGAGCGCGCCCGCGATCAGGACGGCCATGCCGGGTGCAATCAGGATCGGCGAGAACAGCCGCGAGCAGATGAGGACGATGGTGGCAAACGCGACGGCGAGCCACCACAGCGACGCCCGACTCGCGCGGCGCGCGACATAGGCGGTGAGCCCGAACGTCGCGACCGCGGCGATCAGGAGCGGAACCGCCTGCACCGAGTCGTTAAGGATCGACGGCATGAACCCGGCGAACGGCACGAAGCCCCACAACGCACCGCGTGCACTCGAGCGCATCCGGCGGCGGGCGTCGTCGTGCAGCTCACGCTCGACCGCCGGCGGCGTGTCGGTTGGCGGCTCGAGCATCAGCCGGGAGATCAGGTCGGCCGCCCCGTCGAGCTGCGGATCGAGTGCGATCGCGCGCCCGGCCTGACGGATCGCGAGGCTGCGCTGATCCTGCGAGGTGCCGCTCGTGAACGCGGTCCGCGCGAGCGCGAGGTGACCGCGGGCGAGCTCGCGCCGCAGCACGAGATCGCGATCGCCGTCGAGATAGCGCTGGACCGCTTCGGCCAGCGAGCGCGCTCGGGGGAGCCGCTCGGCACGCTGGACCTGGGTGGCCTGCTCGGTCAGCCGGCGGAGCTCTGGCGGCACGTCACCATCGGTCGCGAGGATCTCGCGGAGCACCACGCCGAGCGAGAACACGTCGGCTCGCGCGTCGATGTCGGGCTCGCCACGCGCTTGCTCGGGCGCCATGTAGCCCGGCGTGCCGAGCACCGCACCAGAGCGGGTCTCGAGCTCACCTGCGGCGATGTCACCGAAGCTGTCGGCCTCGCCGATCACCTTCGCGACCCCCCAGTCGAGCACGTAGACCTCGCCGAACTCACCGAGCACGATGTTGTCGGGCTTGAGGTCGCGATGGACGATGCCGTTCACGTGGGCGAACTCGACGGCGAGGCAGACATCGACGAATGCGCGCAGCGCGCGCTGGCGGATCGCGCCGGCATCGCGCGTGCGCAGCAGCCTGGACAGCGTGGTCCCGGCCAGCTTCTTCATCACGAAGTACGGGCGCCCCGCGGTGTCCTTGCCGAGCTCGTGGACCGCCGGGATCGCGGGGTGTTCGAGCCGGCCCTGGATCCGGGCCTCGCGCAGGAAGCGCGCGACCGCGCGGTCACTTGGATCCACGCTGCGGATGGTCTTGATCGCGACCCGACGTCCGATCTGGCGGTCGAGTGCGTCGTGCACCTCCCCCATCCCACCACGACCGATCGACTCGCCGAGCTCGTAGCGCGACGGGCGAAGCGCCGGCGCCGGCGTGTCGGGATCCAGCGAAGCACGATCGGGCTTGGTGGCGCGCACGCGGTCCCGCTCGTCGGCTGACATCGGATCAACTGTAGCGCGGGCGAATCCACGGGAGCAGGCGCCTATCATGGCGGCAACGAGGGTTGTCGCGCTCGCCATGCTGCCGCTCGGCAGATGTCAGGCGCTGTTCGAGCTCGAGGCAAAGACGGTCGAGATCGAAACCGTGACCGGGACGCTGGTGGAGGCGCGGGTCGTCAATGGCCCCGGTGGGGTGCCCATGCGAACCGACCAGCTCTACCCGGCGGAGACGATCGCCGCGAATGCGTACTTCGACGACGGAACCGACTGACGACCGTCCATTCGGATGCATACCCGCTGGCCACGGAGGGCGATCTGACCACGGTCGCGTATCCGGCCGGCAGCATGACCGCGTGGTCGCCGGTGTTCACGATCGCGACCCGGTAGCTGCGGAAATCGCCGCGAAATGCGGTATCGCTCCGCTCGTGGAGATCCTGAATCTGCACGAGCTCGAGGCGATCGCGCGGGCCCGCCTGCCGCAGATGGCGTGGGATTACTACGCTTCGGGCGCCGACGACGAGCGCTGCGTGCGGCGCAACTGCGAGGCGTACGACCGGCTCGCCCTGCACTACCGCGTGCTGGTCGACGTCGCGACTCGCAACCTCGAGACCACGGTGCTCGGCGAGCGGATCTCGATGCCGATCGCCGTGGCGCCCACGGCGTTTCATCGGCTCGCCCATCGCGACGGCGAGCTCGCCAGCGTCCGTGGCGCCGGCGATGCGGGGACGCTGTTCATCTTGTCCACGCTGTCCAACACGCGGGTCGAGGACGTGATCGCGGCGGCGAGCGGCCCGGTGTGGTTCCAGCTCTACGTCTACAAGGACCGCGGCGCGACCGAGGCGCTGGTCCGCCGCGTCGAGGCGGCCGGCTGTCGCGCGCTCGTGCTCACCGTGGACGCGCCCTTGCTCGGGCGCCGCGAGCGGGACGTGCGCAACCGGTTCGCGCTGCCCGCCGGGCTCGGGATCGAGAACCTGCATGCCGCCGGCTACGCGCGCATGCCCGGCGCATCGTCTGACTCGGGGCTCGCGGCCTACGTCGCCGACCTGCTCGACCCGAGCCTGTCGTGGGACGCGATCGCCTGGCTGCGCTCGATCACGAAGTTGCCACTGCTCGTGAAGGGCATCGTCCGCGCCGACGATGCGGTCCGCGCGATCGAACATGGCGCCGCGGGCATCGTGGTCTCCAACCACGGTGGCCGCCAGCTCGACGCATCGCCGGCGACGATCGACGTGCTCGCCCGGATCGCGGATGCGGTCGCGGGGCGGGGCGAGATCCTGCTCGATGGCGGCGTGCGGCGCGGGACCGACGTCGTCAAGGCGCTCGCGCTCGGCGCGCGTGCAGTGCTGCTCGGCCGACCGATCCTGTGGGGGCTCGCGGCGGCGGGACGGACCGGCGTCGCCGGCGTGCTGGAGGCGCTGCGGCGCGAGCTCGACCTCGCGTTCGCGCTGTGCGGTTGTCCAGACGTGGCCAGCGTGACGCGCGACCTCGTGGCGCCGTAGTCGTTGAGGTACCGTACGCCGACGGAGGCGCGTACGTGAGCGTGATCAAGTCGATCGAGCTGTTCTACCAGGAGGGATCCTCCGACAAGGTCTACAACGCGACCATCGTCAAGGACGGCGACGCCTACACCGTGAAGGTCGCGTGGGGTCGGCGAGGCAGCCGGCTCAACGAGGGTGCGAAGGCGATCAAGGTGCCACTCGGCGCCGCGCACAAGAAGTACGACTCGCTGGTCAACGAGAAGACCCGCAAGGGCTACCAGCCGATCACGACGGCGGTGCAGCCAGCTGAGGTCGCGCCGCCGATCGGGGAAGGCTCGGGCAGCCGGGCGCCCGGCCGTCGCGCGAAGGTCGGACCGAGCGCGCAGCTGCTGACGCCGATCGAGGACGACGAGCTCGCGAGCTACCTCGCCGATGACAAGATGATCGCGCAGCAGAAGATCGACGGCATGCGCGTGCTCGCCACGGTCGGTGAGCCGGTGCTGGTCACCAACCGCGACGGCCAGGCGACCAAGGTCGACATGCGCCCGTTCGAGGGGCTGTCGTACTTGCCAGCGGGCACGATCGTCGACGGCGAGCTGATGGACGACGGGTACTGGCTGTTCGACGTGCTGCAGCTCGGTGACACCGATGTACGGACGCGCGGTTACCTCGAGCGCTGGGAGTTGCTCGACAACGAGATCGAGCCCGCGCTGACCGGCGACGTCCGCGTGGTGCCGATCGCGCATGGCAAGCGACCGAAGCAGCAGCTCCACGACACGCTCCGCGCCGCGGGTGCCGAGGGCCTGGTGTTCAAGCATCGTGATGCGCCGTACACGCCCGGTCGGCCCGCGTCGGGCGGGCCGCAGCGCAAGCACAAGTTCGTCAAGAGCTGCGACGTCGTCGTGATCGAGAACGCCGGCAATGCGTATCTGATGGCGGTGTACGACGGCAAAGCGATGTTCGAGGTTGGCAAGGTGTTCGCGGGGACCACCAACGCAAGCCGCAAGCTGCTCGACGCGGCGCTGGGTCGAGGCGAGCGTCCGATCTGCGAGGTCAAGTACCTGTACGCGACCGACGATCATCAGCTGTTTCAGCCGGTGTTCGTGCGCACGCGTGACGACAAGCCAGCGAAGCAGTGCGTGCGCACGCAGCTGCTGACCACGTGTCGCAAGGTCGTGGTGCGTTAGCGCGGATACCTGGGCGCGGCGCCCCAGCGCGCACGGTAGCCCTCGAGGACGTTGTTCTGATCGCAGCCATCCGAGGGACACGCGCTCCAGGTCCCGTCCGTCGCGTCGCGCTCGAATGACACCCAGCTGCACCCGGTCGGCAGCGGTCTCGACTCGAGGATGCGCGGCTTCGCGATCCGGACCAGCCGGTCCTGTTGCCAGCGCCAGACCTCGACGCCGCGAGCGCGCATGACCTGGACGACGCCGATCCCGTGATCGGTCGGGCGACCGCGTCCCGTGTGGTCGTCCTTGTAGAACGCGGGCCGGGTCGTCCCGTGGTCGAGGATCTCGACCTTCGAACGACCGAGCCCTGCGCGCAGCGGCTTGCAGAGGTCTCCCGCTCGCTGGTTGGCGAGCACCGCGCTGGGAGCCGCGACGACGCATGCCACCGCCTCGATCTCGTCGTCGAGCTGCCACGCGCGATCGAGCGGCACCGAGGGACCGTCGCTCGAGAACTGGACCTGGAACAGCGGACCGCTGTAGCGGTTGCTGGGATCAGCGCTGACCAGCTGGATGTCGGCCTCGGATTCGGGACAGCCGTCGTCGATCGCGTAGTCGTTGTTCCCTTCCGCCTGATCGGGACAGACGTCGCACGCACCGAGGATGCGGTCGCCGTCGGGATCTGGGACCGGCAGTGGGGCGATGGCGGATCCAGGCAGCGCTGGACCCACAGGTGACGGCGGACTACTGGGGGACGCAGCGCTGCACCCGAGCACCAGCACACACAGGAAGCCACGCACGAGGCGAGGATAGCCGAGGTGTCAGACCGATCGGCTATGCGATCGTCCGATGCGGATCTACTTCGTCGGCAGTCACGCAACCGGGAAGACCACGCTGTGCCGGTACGTCAGCCGGCGCTACGAGCTGCCCATGATCAGCGAGGTCGCGCGCGCGGTCCTGGCCGAGATGGAGACCGGGCTCGATGCGCTGCGCACCGACATGGACCTGGTCGCCGAGTACCAGGAGAAGGTGTTCGCGCGCCAGGTCGCGGTCGAGCGCTCGCATCAGGGTCGGTTCGTGTCGGACCGTGCGTTCGACAACCTCGCCTACGTCGCCGAGCACACCACCAACGCGGCGGCGATGATGAACGATGCGCGATTCCTCGACTACATGAAGTGGGTGCGTGAAGGCATCGTGTTCTTCCTGCGACCGCACCAGTCGCTGCTCAAGGAGGACGGGGTCCGCGCCGGGGTGTCGTGGGATTCGGTACTCCGCATCGACGGCATGGTGAAGCTCATGCTCGAGCTGCACAGCATCCGCTACCTGCCGATCGAGAGCGTCTCGCTGCAGGAGCGCGTTCGCGCGGTGGAGTTCGTGCTGGAGCGCTGTGGCATCCCGGACCGCGCCCGACCGCCCGTGCATGCGGTGCCCACCGTTGTCCACGTCCAGCCGGCCGTGCCCCCGATCACGGCCAAGGTCGAGTCGTGGCCCTATGCATTGGTTGCAGAGGGCTCCGAGCACGAAGCGTAACTGGCTACCCCGGTGGCCACTTGTGCTGCGTCGGGCGGACTTGTACACAGGACAGGTCCGGACGTTTTCATGCAGTACTTCCAGCACAACCGGCGCCGCCGGAAGCCCACCACGACCTCGACGCAGAGCCCGCTCGCTTCCAAGGTGGAGCACGTGCCGGCGGCCGACGACGGCGACCCCGTCGTGACCGTGACCGAGACGCGGTCGGTCGGTGCCGAGAACCTCGAGCCCGACGCGTCGGGCCGCTACCTCTACCTGCCGCCTACCAGCTCGCGACGCTGAGCCGGCGTCGCGCCGTGTCCTCGTAGAGCGCCGCTCGCAACCAGGCTCGCGCGAACGTGGCGCGATCGAGAGGCCGCCGGATCCCGGTCGCGGCGCGACTGGCGTCATGTGCGATCGCGCCGAGATCGCGGAGGACCTCCGCGCCAGCACGTAGCGCCTTGTCGGCCAGGTGTGCCGCCTCGCGATCGAGCTCGGGAATCGCATGCATTGGCAGGGTGCCGGCCCCGCCGAGCACCGCGCGTTCGACCCGGCGGCGAAGCGGGGACAGCAGATCGCCGGTCGGAGGAAGTGGCGCGAGCACGAGCGGCCCAGCCGACGTGACCGCGTCGGGCGGCATCGCAAGGATCGAGAGCCGGTCGTAGTGCAGGTTGACGCGGCCGTGCCACGCGTCCGGCATCGCGAACCGGCTCTCGTCGGCCGCGGGGCCGAGCGCGAGCAGCTCGAGCAGACGCGGCGCCCCGAGCCGGATCCGGCCGATCGCGCGCACCTGTAGGCCACTGGCACGACGCAGCACCACCAGGTTGTCGCGCGCGGGCAGCGAGTGATGATCGTGCGATGTCGTGAGATCCACGAGCACGTGCCCTGCCTCACCGAGCCGGCACACGATCCCGATCCCGCCGGGATGCGCGAGCAGCATCCCTTCGACGAACGCGAGGTCCCAGGCCGCCGGTCGGAGCTCGTCGGGATCGGCGTCGCGCGTGGCGATCCGCACCAGTTGATCGGCGAGCGGCACGCGAAACCGCGGCGCCAGGTGATCATGATCCCAGCGCGACGGCTCGCTCGCGCGCACGGCGCGGACCTTCTGCCCCGCGCCGAGCCGGCCATCGGCGGAGGCCGTGGCATCTGACACGAACAGGCCCGTGCGGCATAGCTCGCGATGCGGGAGCACGGCATCGCCGATCCCCGCCGCGGCATCGTAGGCCGCCGCTGCGCGACCCGCGTCGCCGGGCGCGACATCGGCGCGCGTGTAGAACGTTCCCTTGTCGTCGAGCAGATACGTGATCGCACCGGCATAGCCACTCCGCGCGACGACCGCTTCACTGAACACGCCGCGCAGGCGGATGTTGCCGATCGTCTCGTAGTCGCGTCGCGCGGTGCCGATCAACGCTTGCGCGGTGTGGCCTGCTGCCAGATCGTGGGCGACCGCGAGCGACTCGCGCAGATCGGCCGTCAGGACCCGGAGCTCGAACTCCGGGCGGTCCGCGCGCAACTCGCGGATCGAGCGCAACGCGCGGGTCTGCGCGGCCGCCAGCCGGTGGAGCCCCACCGATCGGCACGCGTGGATCGCGCGCAGCAGCTCGGCCTGGGCAAACGCGCCTGTGACCTCGGCGCCGGTCGCGAGGATGTCCGCCACCGCGCGAAACGCGCGCTGTGCGGCCTGCACGCCGCTCGCGGACACGACGCCGGTCGCGATCTCGGTGGCCGGTGCGGTACCGGACATGTCCGGTGCTGCGGCCGCACCCTCATCGGGCTCGAGCAGCGTGATCACTGCGGCGATGTGGAGGCATTTCGGTGCGAGCAGGCACGAGCACGCGACGCCGGTGATGACGCCGGCGTCGAGCGTGAGCTTCACGGTCTCGCCCTTGTCGGTCGTCACGTCCGCGTCGGTCCACGTCCAGTTCTCGGCGAGCGTGGGCTCGGCATCGAGCTTCTTGACCAGGCGCGGTGGGATCGCCGCGGTGAGCGCGGCGGATACGTCGGCGGAGATCCGGGGGCGCGCGGTCATTGGATCTTGTCCCCGATCCAGCGCGCGAGCTCGAGCGGGCTCAGCGCGGCGACCGGCATGCCGGCGGCGGCGACCTGCTCGGCGATCGGCACCGCGTAGCGAGGGGCCCCGCGATCATCGAGCGCCGCCAGCCCGAGGCAGATCACACCAGCCTCGACCAGCGAGCGGACCTCGCCGAGCAGGCCATCGATCGAGAACCCCTCCTCGAAGTCGCTGACCACGATCACGATCGTGCGCTGCGGGACCTCGACCAGGCTCTTCGCGTAGCGCAAGCCCTTCGCGATGTGCGTCCCACCGCCGACGGAGACCTCGAGCAGCAGCGCGAGTGGATCGTGGGCGTGCTCGGACAGATCGACGATCTCGGTCGAGAACGCGATGAACTTGACGGAGATCCACGGCACCGCCGACAGGATGGCCGCCATCATCGCGCTGTAGATCACCGACGGCTCCATCGAGCCCGAGACATCGACGACCAGCACGATCTGCCAGTCCATGTGGCGCCGACTGCGCGCCTTGAAGAACAGCCGCTCGGGGATGAACGAGACCTTGCCGTTGTCGATCCGCGTGCGCGCCAGGTTCGCGCCGACGGTGCGCGCCAGGTGCAGCGTGCCGGTCGGGCGCCGGGTCGCGCGCTGGCTGATCGCGCCGTGCAGCGCGGGTCGCACACGGATCGCGAGCTCGCGCACGAGATCGTCGACCACGCGCTTGATGATCGCGCGCAACCGACCGAGGTGCGCCTCGCCGAGCCCGCCCTTCAGCGACAGCACCTGCTCGAGCAACTCGACCGACGGCGTGACCTGTCCAGGATCGAGCTCGAGTAGCGCGCCGATCCGACCGTGCGTGGCAGCTTGCGCCGCGACCTCCTCGAACACGCTGGCCCCGAACAGCGCCTCGATCTCTTCCCGCCACGCGCGCACCGTTGGATAGCCGTCCTCGCGTCCCCCGCCACTGCCGCCGAGCTCGGAGCGCGAGCCTTCGCCGTGGCCGCGGCCGTAGAGCTCGTCGAGCGCACGAGCGGCGCGCTGCGATCGTGGCTGCATCGCCTCGCGCTCGTGGCCAAGGATCATGCGCCAGCGGTCGCGGACCGGGATCTGGTGATCCGGCAACGCGATGACGGCGCGCTTGGCATCGGTGCCGGGCGGTGGCGCGTGCAATTCCGGTCGCGGGATCCGATCGGCGGCGGCGCGGCCTGCGTGATCGGCGGTCGCCGCGGCGGCGAGTAGCAGCGGCGAGATCGACAGCGCGACATCGAGGCCCTGCCCCCGGGCGTCAGCGTCCCCCAGTCGCTCTCCGAGCGAACGCAGCAGCCGTCGGCGCGATGCGGTCGACAGCGTCTCGAACCCGGCGCGCAGGGCGGCGACGCGCGGCAAGAAGTCGACGTCGGCGAGCTGCTCGATCCGATCGCACAGCCCGTCGAGGAACACCGGCGCAGCTTCGAACAACGGACCCGCGATCGCGATCGCGCCGCGCAGCCGGCCCGCGAGCGTGCGCCGCGAGTCGATGTCGACCCCGGCGTCGAGCCAGCCGCCGAGCTTGCCGGAGAGTGCCTCGGCCGTGTCGGTACCGATCAGCACCTGCACGACGGACGCCGCGCCCGCGATCACCGGCGTCCCGGTCAGGGCCAGCTGATCGATCGACCACCGCAAGCGCGAGTCGCCGAGGTGCTGGTGCTCCGGCCGCTCGAGCACGCGGACCAGCTCGGCGAGCGCGCGCACATCATCGAGAGACTCCGATCCTGCGAGCCCGAGGATCGACGCCACCGCGGCGTTCATGATCGCGCCGCGGTCGATCCAGCCGGCGGGCACGACGAACGCTTCGATCTCGCCCGGGACCGCATCACTCGCGGTCGCGGGCAACGCGACGATGTGGCCGGCGAGCACGCGATCGACGAGCGCGATCAATGCGATCAGCTCGGCGAGCGTCGACTCGGCGAGCCGTGGCCCGGCCAGCTCGACCAGCCACTCGCGCGCGAGCTCCCCGAGCCAGCCTCGGCCGCGGCCTCGGCCAGCGCGACCAGCGCGAGCGCGGTCAGTCGATCCTCGGCGACCCTGCGAGCGTGCTCGGCACGCAGCGCGCCGGTCGATGCCTGGCGCAGCGTCACCCCGCGCAGGCCGGCGAGCTCGACCATCGCCTCGGTCGAGGGCGTGAACATCACGCGCCAGCCGACGGTCAGGCTCTCGACGCCACCGACGCCGATCGACTCCTGCTGGGTGCCGTACGGCACGCCGCACGCACGCAACCGGCACAGCGCGACGTGGCGCCGCCGATCGAGCGGCGAGCGCAGCGGATCGAGCCGCAGATCCTCGGGCTCCTGCATCGCGCCGCGTGGCAGCCGCAGCTCGTCGAGTAGCGCCAGCACGTGCGGCGCGAGGCCAGAGCGCGGGGTGTCGGGCGCGAGGTGACCGCGATGCCGGCCGACCAGCACGTGCTCCATCGCGCGCGCGACGACCCGCCCACGTCCGAGCAGCTCGCCGTGGGTGAGCGCGGTCTGCACCGCCTCGACCAGCTCGCGACGACCGGGTGCGGCGAGCCCGCGCAGCCGCGCGAGCGAGGTCGCGACCTCTGCCGCGGCACGCGCATCGGGCACGCTGGCTGGTAGCCCGCGCTGCCGGATGCCGCGCGTGATCTCGACCAGACACTGCGAGACCAGCGCGTCGATGTCACCGCGATCGCGCTGCGTCTTCCACAGCCGCTGTTGCCACTGCGGATCTCGGATCCCCGCCGGATAGCCCGAGCGTTCGTCGAGCAGCTCGAAGCCGTAGGGGATCAGCGACGAGACGATCTCGCCGGTCGCGCTCGAGCTCGCAGCCGGTACGATCCACAGCGCCGGCGCGGGCAACAGCGCGGCCGCGTGGAACGATCCGATGATCGCCGCGACGCGCGGGCGATGGTTGCCTGCCGGTGCGGGTGTCACGACGGGCGCCACGACCGGCTCCTTGCGGGGCTTCACCGCGGGCTTGCGCGCCGGCGCCTTGGTCGCGGCCTTTGCTCCCTCGAGCCGGCGCAGCAGCTTCGGCGCTTCCTTCTTGCGCCGCGTCTTCGCGCTGGTCGCCGGTGGTGCCGTTGCCTTGGGCGGCGGCTCGGCTGCCTCGCCGTAGGCACCGAGCCGGCGCAGCTCGTCGCGCATGAACGCCTCGCGCGCGCGGTCGAGCTCGCTGACGCCTTCCCGCGCACGGCGTCGAGTCGCAGCGCCCAGCCGTACAGCAGCGCGGCCCGCCGCACGCGCTCGGGGTCGCCCAGCGTGCCGGGTGCCTCGACGAGGTGCTCCCAGCTGTCGTCCTCGGCGCCGCGCAGTCGCTCGCCGATCCCGATGCCCGCGCCGCCGCGATCGCGCCCACCGCGCCGCCCCATCGGCAGATCGATCGCGACGACCGGCACGTTGTTCGCGCGTGCCCACCGGATCGCCACCAGCTCGGGCGAGAAGTCAGCGAACGGATAGAATCCGAGGTCCTCGCCGTGCTCGGTGACGCCAGCGACCGCCAGCGGTGCCTCGGCCTCGGGATGCCCGAGCCACTCGATCCAGTGCCCGAGATCCGCGGGGAGCTCGAGCGCGATCACCGTCGGCGCGAGCGCGTCGAGCAGCGGCGGTAAGGCGATCGAGCACGCGGGCGAGTGGTGCCGCACGCCGAACAGCCAGGGCGCACGGGAGCTCGCGAGCTCGGCGATCGCCTGGACCGGATCGTCTGTCGGGTCGAGCGCCATCAGGCTTCGAGGCTGCGGCGGAGCTCGTGGAGTGACTTCCACAGCCGCGCGTCCCCTTCCGCGCGGCGCTTGATCGTGGAGTCCCAGTACGCGAGCAGCTTGCCGCGGTCCTTGGGCTCGTCCTTCATCACCACCCCGAGCAGGTACTCGGGCAGCAAGCGCGCGACATCGCGCTCGCTCGGGAAGTAGGTCGCGGCGAGGCCCATCGACGACGCGACCGCGACGGCCTCGGCAGTCGACATCACCGACGTCGGCTTCTCGACCGACCAGCCCTCGACGGTGCGGCCGAGCCGGAGATCGCGGAACACGGTGACGAGGGCCTCGAGCACCGCGTCGTCCACCCCGAGTGGCGCGCCGGCCTCGGCGACGATCTGCTTCGCGCGCCGGCGCACGAGCTCGGTCTCGCGCGCGAGATCCGAGATCGGCGCGATGGTCTCGAAGTTGAGACGACGCTTGAGCGCGGCCGACATCTCGGAGACGCCGCGATCGCGAAGGTTCGCCGTCGCGATCACGTTGAACCCGCGCTGCGCGGGCTCGAGCGAACCGAGCTCGGGCACGCTGAGCCGTCGATCACTCAGGATCGACACCAGTGCGTCCTGGACCTCGGGCAAGCAGCGCGTGATCTCCTCGACGCGTGCGAGGTGGCCTCGGCGCATCGCGGTGAGCACCGGCGACGGGACGAGCGCCTCGGGGTGGGGGCCCTTCGCGATCAGCAGGCTGTAGTTCCAGCCGTAGCGGAAGTGCTCCTCGGCCGTGCCGGCGGTGCCCTGCACGGTGAGCGACGAGTCGCGGCTGATCGCGGCGGCGAGCAGCTCGGACAGCATGGACTTCGCGGTCCCGGGCTCGCCGACGAGCAACAAGCCGCGCTCGCCCGCGAGCGTCACGACGCAGCGCTCGACCAGCGCGCGATCGCCCACGAACTTCTCGCTAATGATCAGCGTGCCCTTACCTGCTCGCAGCGCCTCGCCGCGCGAGCCGACGATGAAGGTGACGACCGCCTTCGGCGTCAACTTCCAGTTGGGTGGCCGCGCCCCATCGTCCCAGCTCGCCAGGTGATCGAGCTCCGCGGCGTAGATCTCCTCGGGCGGTGGGGCCTGAACGATGATCTCGGGTTTCTGCTTCGTCATCGCTTCTTGATCTCCTCGAACCTGGGCACGTCGCCGGTCTCGATGCGCTGCCAGGCGCGCTCGAACAGCAGATGAAACGGTGCGAGCGCCTGATAGCGCTGGAACGGGGGCAGCAGCTCGCCGCGCGCGTCACGTACACCGTAGAGCGGGATCTTCCAGTGCTCCAGCGGTGGGTGCGGCGACTTGAGCGCCTCCCACCCGCCGGGCAAGAAATGACCGCGGCCGGCGCGTTCGCGCTTCGCCTCGAGGACCAGCTCGCGCGCGACCAGCTCCTCGTTCGCCGCCTCGAGCTGGGCGGGCTTCCACCCGGTCCAGCGCTGGACGTTCTTCGAGGTCGGCCACAGCAGCGTCAGGTACATCAGGTACAGCGCCGCGGCTTCGCGGGACAGCTTGCGTGCCGCGGCGACCTTGTCGACCAGCTTCGGTACGCTCGCGAGCGCATTCTGCTCCCAGCCGCCCTCGGGAACGATCGTCTTGCCGATCCGCGCGAGCAGCGCGACGAAGTCGACCGAGCGCACGAGCTCGAGCGCCTTCCACATCGGGATGCCGCTCGACGTCGGCAGCTGGAGCGCCAGATTCCGGGCGATCGGCATCGCCTTCGCATCGAGCGTCGCGGGCTGAAGCTTGAGCTCGACTCGCGGCCCCACGCGCACGACGGCGCAGCCTGGCAACAGGCGCAACGTGGAGCTCTCGTCGAGCCCGGCGACGAGCTCGCCGCCGAGCCCGTCGAGCAGGCGATCCAGCGTCGCCGCGCGTTCGGGCTCGAGATACGTCCGGCCGGCGTCGAGCCACAGCGCCGGGTTGCGCAACCGCGCGAGCACGAGGTCGTAGGCCGTCACCGCCTGCATGCGGAGCGGATGACCCACCGGCAGCGACGCGAACAGGAACGGGATGTAGACCGCGACGGTCTGCAGGGTCGCGCCGTCGAACACGGGGTCGGCGTTCGCGAGCACGGGCTGCCCGACGAGCGGCGTTGGCTGACCGGTGCGCCGCAGCGCCCCCAGCGGGTCGAACGCGAAGTTGCCGTCGCACGCGAGCTCCGGCGCCTCGGCCGCGTTGCCGATCATCGCGAGTGCCAGGCTTGGCGCGATCGGCGCGTAGACGTCACCTGCATCGTCGACCAGCTGCTCCGGGATCGCGACCCGCTTGCCAACGAGCCGCAGCCACGCCGTCGCGAGCGCGTCGGCGGCGCTGCCGTCCAGGATCGCGGCGACGCCTGCGCGTCCGGCTTCGTCGAGCGCCGCGATCCGCTTCGCCAGCGGCACGGTCGCGAGGCCGTCGCGCGCGATCGCGGCCTGGGTGGCGCGGAGCCCGAGGTGCTCTCGCAGCTCCTTTGGCAAGAAGTTGGTGCCGCGATCGTTGGCGTTCGGAGCACCGGCCCACAGGAACGTCGCCTCGGAAGCCGTCAGCCCGGTGGCGCGATGCAACCGGCCCGCGGCCTCGGCGGACCACGACGTCTGGCCCGCGGCGATCGCGGTCACCAGCGTCGACACCTCGTCGGGTGCGGGCCCCGTCACCCCACGCGTCTCGCGCGAGATCGTGAGCCCGGGCAGCGGCGCGAACACGCCATCTGGTGCGTACTCGAGCACGCGCACCACGGACTTCGTCCCATAGCCGAGGCGCTTGATCGCGTATGCCCGCGCCGCGTGCCAGCGCACCGCGTACAGCGCGTCGGCGTCCGGGAGCTCGAGCGTGCCGGCCGCGGTGAATACCCGCAGGGTGGCCACCGCGGGCAGCTGGGTCACCAGGTGCTGGAGCAGTCGCACCAGCGCGGTGCGGTGGCCGAGCGAGAGCCCGTGTGCCGCCGCGAGCATCGCGAGGCTCCACCGCGAGACCGCGAACGTCAGCCAGTCGACCGCGGACGGTGGTACGGCGAGCACCGTGCGATCCGTGCGGTCGCCGCTCGCGAACAGCTCACCCGCGCGCTCGATCTGTGCCCAGCTCATCCCGTTCTGGCTCCACGCGCGCTCGATCCAGCCGCCCAGGGCCGCGGTCAGCGTCGCGTCGTCGGGACCGACCACCGTCCGGCGCGGCGCCCCCGTCGGGGCGCGCTCGGTCGCGATCCGATCACGCTCGAGTTGCAGTGCCGCCGCGCGCACGCAGATCCCGGCCAGCCCGCTGACCAGCCGCGGGTGCGTCACCTCGGGCAGCACGGCAAGCGTGAAGTTCGCGGGCTCGGGATGGACGATCCCGGCCGGCGGGGTGGTCGCGACCGGCACGGCCGCGAGCAGCTCGCGCGCCTCGTCGTCGCTGATCGCGCGCAGCTTGCGCGAACCGACCTCGTCGCGCGCCGTCATCGGATGCCAGAAATCGGGCGGCCACACCATCGCCTGGCCGCGCGCATAGGTTCGATCCTTGGTCGCGAATCGCGAACCGCGAACCGCGCCATCGGACGACAAGATCGTGATCGTGGTGCCGTTCGCGTGATCGTGACCATCGACGAGTGGCCGCGGCTCGGCTGCCGCGGGGATCCGGATCAGCCACGAGGCGAGCACGTCGGGCGGACCGACCCACCGCGTGCCATCGATCATCTCGAGCTCGCGCCGGGTCGGCCGATTCTGATGCGGCCCCTCGTACCGGATCCGCGCGCCGACGAACCCATCCGCGACGCCGAGCGGCGAGCTCGTGACGCCAGGTGCCGGCATCAGCCGCGAGCTCGAAGCGATCCGCCACGTCCCGTCGATCGCGGCCTCGATCCAGGCCGGATAGCTGTGTCGACCGGCCTCGCCGTGCGCCGACTTCTCGCGCCACCGCGACTGGCCGTCCTTCCACTCCTGCACCCACGACGTCGTGCCGTCGAACGCGACGATCGATGCGCCGAGCGAGATCTTGCGATCACCGGCGCGCATCGGCACCGCGCTCTCGATCCACGCGCCGTCGGGAAGCACGGCCGCGATCGTGGCCAGCGGCGGGACCTGCCAGCTGCTGAGCTCGCTATCGAACACGTCGAACGGGGCCGCGCTCCAGTACGCGCGCAGCTGCTGCGCCTGTTTCAGCACGACGAGGAACTGGCCGCCGATGAAGCGCACGGTGACCAGCTCGTGCTTCGGCGGGACCACCAGATCGTGCGTGCCGAGCCGGCCCGTCGCGGCGATCGCGACCGCGCGAGTCCTCGTCGCGAGCACGAGCGCCGGTGGGCCGCCGTGCGCCGTGAGCTCGGCCTTGCCGTCGGGATCGAGCTCCGCGACCACCTCCTCGAGCAGCGGCCAGCCGAGCTCGTCGATGATCCCGATCCGCAGCGTGCGCGCGAGCGCGGGCGCGAGGTCGAAGGCGGCGAATCGCGTGTACAGATCGGGCAGCTCCGCGAACGTGGTCGGCTTCGCCCTGCGTGCGAGCTGCGCCAGCCCCTCCTCGATCCCGACCAGCGCGCCCTGCTCGAGCTCCGTGATCGTCGCCTCGAGCCACGCCCGCTTCGCGGCGAGGAACCCGTGCATGCCGCGCGACACCGTATCGAACGGCTCGTTGCCGATCGTGCGCGACGTGTAGCTCGCGAGCAGCGGGCCGAGCACCGGATGCGCCGCGACCCGCACCGGGTCGCGACCGCGCTCGGGCTCCCCCGCGTGCTTCGCCCAGCGGTCGAGATCGAGATACACCTCTGGCGGAGGCGCGACCGGCACGCCGAGCTCGAGTGCGAGCTCGGCGAGATCGAGGCCGATCCGGTTCGCACGACCGAGCGCGGTGATCGGCTTGCCGTCCGCGATCAGCATCGGCGCAATCCGGCGCAGCAGCGCGAACGCCTGCACACCGATCTGCTGGTGCTGCCAGTCGCGCGCGAGGTGCTGCGTCAGCTTGTCGAACCACGCCGCGCGGCCCGCACTGGTCGTGGCCTCGAGGGCGACGTCATCACCGACCAGCGCCGCCGTCGCACCGGTGGCCTCGAGCAATGCCAGCCACGCGTCGTCGAG
Source organism: Kofleriaceae bacterium (assembly GCA_037720695.1). Lineage (GTDB taxonomy): Bacteria > Myxococcota_A > Polyangia > Haliangiales > Haliangiaceae > JABFXX01. Next base: position 17,787 of record JBBJLY010000119.1, read on the forward strand.
CTCGCGGCTGTACTTGGTGCCGGTCGGAAACAGGTTCAGCAGCGCACCGCGTGCCGCAGCGCTCTGCTTGCCGAGCGCCGTGAGTGGCGCCGCGTAGGCATGCCAGAACTCACCGGCCGCCTTTGCGAGCGCGGGAGACTCGATGATCTCGGCGACGAATGCCGCATCCTCGGCATCGGGCTCGAGCTTCGCCGCCTTCGCGAGCCGGCGCAGCTCCTTGGCCATCCCCGACCACGGCGGCAGCCCGCCGAGCGTCCGCTGCAGGCAGAGCTGGCGAAAATGTCGGTACGCGACCGCGGGCTCGTGGTGCTCTGCGAGCTGCTTCGCGTACTGCGTCAGCGCCTTGGTCGTCACCGCGCCGGCGAGTGCGAACTCGAGAAACGCGTCGACCCGGTGCTGCTCGTCGACCTCGAGTGCATGCACGGCCTCCGCGTCGCGCGCCTTGCCGAACATCGCGGCGGCATAGGCCAGCGCGCCGTGCTCGATGAACACGCGCCCGCACTCCTCGTAGAACGCCGGCAGGAAGTGCGGCACGCTCCGCCCGAGCTGGTCCGCGATCGCGTCGAGCCCCTCCTTCGCGTGCCCCGGCTTCGACTTCGCCTTGCGCGCCTGCTTCTTCAGCTCCTTGACCACGCCGAGCGCGAGCCGCGCGTTCACCGGATCGTGCACCAGCGCCCAGCCCGGAAACCCGAGCGGTCGCTTGCGCTCCTTGCCGACGACACCTCGATCCTCGCCGGGTCCGAAGCCGAGCGTCGCCATCTCGAGATCATCCCCGGTGACCACATTCTCCGCGCTCAGCCGCACGACCTTGCGACCGGGCAACACTGCATGCCCGTACGCACGCGCGACCACCGGATCGACATGCGCGTCCTTGGGCAGCTTCGCGGTCGCGGGCACGAGGCCTCCCGCCTGCAGGGTCTGCAACAGCTCGCTCACGTGGCGTCCTTCTCGACTACGCGCGCTGCGTAGATCGCCGATGCCATCCGCATTCCTTCGCTGAACGCAACCGGTCCGACGTCGGCGAGTCGCAGCGCGCGCTCGCGCGCATCGACCCACGACAGCAGGCCGGTATGGGTCTCGGCGTCGGGGTTGTCCGAGCCGATCCAGAACCGGGCCTCGCTGACGGCGCCGGCATCCCACGCCTTGCACGTCGCGAAGCCGCCGCGGACCTTGTAGCCGAGCGCCCGGGCCTTGCCAGACGCATGCATCAGCATCGCGAACTTGCCGTCCTCGAATCGATCGATCGTCGAGCCTTGGGCGCTCGCGAGATCGGGTGCGTAGGTCTCGCGGTGCAACTGCGCGATCCCCTGCGAGACGCCGAGCTGGGTCACGAGCTCGCGCCAGGCGTCGAGCTCGGGGATCAAGATCGGATGCGGAACGCCGACGCGCTCGGTCGCAAACCACGTGGTCTCGCCATCGCGATCGACGACGCCGAGCCCCCGCTTGCGATCGACGCCGCGAAACAGCCCCGCGCGCCCATGGTCGTGCGTCCCGTCAGCCGCGACCGCGACCACCACCGTGTTCTCGAGCGGACGTCGCCAGGCAGGATCGTCCCACACCGCCTCGAGCACGGCGCGTGGCACCGCGAGCGAGCGCAGCATCCATTCCTCGACGGTCGCGACACACTCGCGATCGTGCTCGGCGAGCCAGTCGCGCAGCGCCTCGAGCTTGTCGGCGATGTCGGCTTCTCTGATCTCCTTCGGGATCGCCCCCAGCCGCTTGCCGGCCGCGTTGCGCGCGACCAGCTTGCCGCCGTCGAGCGTGAGCTGGTAGCCGTGACCGGCGTCGACCCAGCCGAGCCCGTGCTCGTCGACCGAGGCGGCGAGCGGCCTGGTCCCGGGTGCCGGCCTCTCGAGCCGGGTCGGCCTGCTGTCGCGTGGGGAGCTGATCGCGAGCGGCACCGGGGTGGTCGGGCGCTCGCTGCGAGGCAGCTTGCTCGGACTGCGCTTCGGTGCCGGCTTGCGGACCGCCCGCGCCTTGGGCTTCGCGACGCGCGTGTGCCTCATATTTCGCCCAGCTTTCGGCGCTGACTTTCTGGGCATACGGCGCGCGCGAGTCCCCGCCTCGATGTTGCGATGTGAATTTCACTCCCGGCAAGCGCTCGCGGCGGTGTTCGCGGTCCTGACCGGTTTCGCAGCGTTAGCGGATCGTGCCCACACCATGACCCGATCGTGGCCGAGTCCGCGGTAGATCTCCCCCGTGACCACGACCCATGACGCCATCGTCGTCGGCGGCGGCCCTGCCGGTAGCACGTGCGCGCGGACGTTGACCGCAGCCGGCCTTCGGGTGGCCGTCGTCGACCGCGCCGAGTTCCCGCGGGTCAAGCTGTGCGCCGGCTGGATCTCGCCGGCGATCTGGGACGTGCTGAAGCTGTCCCCGCGAGACTACCCGCGCGGCCTCTGGGAGTGGCACACCGCCCACGTCCACTACAAGGGTCGCGATCACGCGGTCCCCTGCCACGGCTGGTTCATCCGCCGGTTCGAGCTCGACGACTTCCTGCTGCGCACGTGCGGTGCCGAGCTGCACCTCGGCATCAACGTCAAGCAGCCCCAGCGGATCGACGACATCTGGCACGTCGGCGACCTCTCGGCGAAGTATCTCGTCGGCGCGGGCGGGACCCACTGCCCGATCGCACGCATGCTCGCGCCCGCCCGGCCGCGGCGCGCGGTCGGCGTCCAGGAGCTCGAGCTGCAGACCGATGCCGCGGCGGTCGCGCGCACCCGGCTCGGCAACGATGGCGAGCCCGAGCTGATCCTGTTCGACGACGTCGGCGGCTACGGCTGGAATGTCCCCAAGTCGGACTGGCTGAACGTCGGCTGCGGCACGCTCGATGCGACGCGCGTGCGAGACATGTGGGCCGTGACGCACGACCACCTTCGCGCCACTGGCCACCTCCCCAGCGAGGCCGAGCCCCAGCTCGCACACCTGAAGGGTCACTCCTACTTCCTGTTCGATCCGGCGCACCTCGACGCCGCGCAGCGCGATAACGCGATGATCGTCGGAGACTCGCTCGGGCTCGCGCATCCGATCACCGCGGAAGGCATCCTGCCGGCAACCGCCTCGGGACGCTGCGCCGCCGAGGCGATCCTGGCCGGTGATCCAGCCAGCTATCCAACCCGGCTGCGCGCGCATCCGGTGATCTCCGACTACGCGCGCGTGTTCCGCGTGATGACGGCCGCGCGCAAACTGCGCGATCGCCTGCCGACGCGCGGCAATGGCGCCGCCACCAAGTCCACCGGCAAGCCGATGGCTGGCGCGGTCGCACGTGGATTTGCATGGATGTTCTCGGGCCGGCCCCTGCCGGCACCGCGCGTGATCGATTTCCTGGTGGGGAGGTAACCAATGGCTGCAACGAGTGCCACGCAAAAGCTGCTTTCGAGTCTCGATCCACGCCGCGCTGCGGACCTGTGTCGCGAGCTACTCGCCAACGCGGATATCCAGGTCGGCGGCGATCGCCCGTGGGACATCCAGGTCCACGACGAGCGCCTGTGGAGCCGGATCTTGCGCGACGGCACGCTCGGCGCGGGCGAGGCCTACATGGAGGGCTGGTGGGACACGCCCGCGCTCGACCAGTTCGTCGACAAGGCGATGCGCGTCCAGCTCGGCAACACGCTGCGCGACAACTGGATGGTCGTGCCGCATGTCCTCCGCGCACGCGTGATGAACCTGCAGACCATCCGCCGCGCATTCGGTAACGCGCAGCAGCACTACGACATCGGCAACGAGCTCTACGAGGCCATGCTCGACAAGCGGATGCTCTACACGTGCGCGCTGTACTCGACCGGCGCGAAGACGCTCGAGGAAGCACAGGATGCGAAGCTCGAGCTGGTGTGCAAGAAGGTCGGCCTCAAGCCCGGCATGCGCGTCCTCGATCTCGGCTGCGGCTGGGGCGGATTCTCTGCGTACGCGGCGGAGCACTACGGCGCGAAGGTGACCTCGTACACCGTCGCCGAGGAACAGGTGAAGTGGATCCGCGAGCGCTACGCGCATCTGCCGATCGACATCCGGCTCGACGACTACCGCAAGGCCACGGGCACCTACGACGCCGTCGTCTCGATCGGCCTGATGGAGCACGTCGGCCCCAAGAACTATCGCGGCTACATGGAGCTCGTCGATCGCGTGCTCGCGCCCCAGGGCGTCGCGTTCGTCCACACGATCGGCGGCAATCGCGCCCGCGCGCACCTCGATCCGTGGTTCGACAAGTACATCTTCCCGAACGCGTGCCTGCCCACGCTCTCGGCGATGGTGACCGCGATGGAGGGCATCTTCATCCCCGAGGACATCCACAACATCGGCGAGGATTACGACCCGACGCTGATGGCGTGGTGGCACAACTTCGATGCCGCCTGGCCGCGGCTCAAGGATCGCTACGGCGAGCCGTTCTACCGGATGTGGAAGTACTACCTGCTGGCGAGTGCCGGCGCGTTTCGCTCGCGCGGCCAGCAGCTGTTCCAGCTCGTGATGACGCGCATGGGCACGCCGTCGCCGGCCGGTCGGCGCGGCTAGCGCGGATCCAGCACGTACACCGTGACGTCCGGCAGCTCGAGGATCGGGCGCGGCCGGCCGGGCATCGCTGCCAGATCCGGGCGCCACTGGGCGGACCAGTGCTTCGCGCGATCGTCGACCAGGTAGATCCGTGCGTCCGCGGTGATCGTCGCGGGCAGCTCGGCCTCGAGGTTGCCCCAGCAGCCGGTGTAGTGCTCGAGCTGCGTGTTGTGGGCGCCCATCACGCGGCAGTGGATGCCGGCCGCATCGAGCCGGATCGCACGTGCGGCGGCGAGCGTGGTGGCGACGCTCCGCCGGCGATGGTCGCTCGATCCCGCGAGTGACCTCGCGAGCAAGCTCCAGGTCACGACGAGCACGACCGCCGCGAGCGCGACGGCGATCCGGCGTGCGCGCGGTGCCAGCGCGCGGATCCGGCACTCCAGCTCGGAGATCCCGAGGATCACGAGCAGCGTGATCGGAAAGAAGATGTAACGCGCGCGCGCGTGGGTCGTGAGCCCGATCGCGATGATGCTGAGAACCGCGACGAGCCACAGCATCACGGCCCGGCGGTCCGCGCCGCGTCGGAGGGACAGCAGGCCAACGATCATCACGGCCGGCGTGATCAGCCCATAGAACACGAACGGGTTCGCGGTGACGTAGCCGACCAACCCCTGGCCGACGAACTCCTGGGTCACCGCGCGACTCTCGAGCAAGATCCCGAGCGGCGATCCGATCGCGCCCTGCGCCGCGACCACGTGCGGCACCAGCAGCGCGGCGAACACCACCGCGGTCGCGACCATCGGACCGGGCCGGCGCATCACCGCACGTAAGCCGGCGGCGACCACGACGACGCCGACGACCGCGATCGGCACGCAGCTGCCATAGCGGAGGTAGAACGCCGCGGCGAACAGAGGTGCCGCGGTCACGACGCGCCATCGCGGTCCGTCCTCGCGTACCAGCTCCGTGACCAGCAGCGTGGTACCGAGGAGCAGGAACATCGTCGCCGGCAGGTCCGACAGCAGATCGCAGCTCTGGACCGCCAACGCGCGCGTCGCCGCGAGCACGCACACGCTCCACGCCGCCGCGGTCGCGCCGACGGTACGCCACGCGAGGTGCGCCGCCGCGAGCACGCACCCGATCCCGAACAGCAGCGGCACGAACCGCAGCGCGCGCTCGCCGCCGCCGGCCAGCGCGCCGGGTAGCGCCACCGCATTCATCCCTTTCGACAGATAGAACCAGCGCGCGGGATTGCCGACGATCACGTCGTTGGCGGCGATCGCGTACTGCGCCTCGTCGTGGCCGAGCGGCGCCGCACCGAGCCACAGGATCACCGCGCCCGCGACCCACGCCACGAGCCCGGCGATCAGGACGTGCCGCGTGCGCACTACGGACCGAAGCAGTACATGTGCCCGCTGCCGCTGCCGACCCAGATGTGGCCGTCCTCGATCGCGGCCCCCGAGTGGCTGCGATCCGTCATGTCGAACTTCCAGATCGACTTGCCGGTCGCGGCCTCGAGCATCTCGTAGTGCTGGCCGTACGAACCGAACATCACCTTGCCGTCGACGACCTGCGGCGAGGACCAGATGCCGTGCCCGGCCTTGTAGGTCCAGACCTCGGTGCCCGACGCGGCGTCGAAGCAGTACAGCTTGCCGCCGTTACCGCCAACGATGACCTTGTTGTCGAACTTCGCCGCCGACGACCACACGCCGCCGCCGACACTCTTGGCCCACACCGTCTTGCCGGTCGCGCGGTCGAGGCAGAAGAACGTGCCGGCCTTGCCTT
>JBBJLY010000333.1:0-8046 GCA_037720695.1 Kofleriaceae bacterium
GGATCGCGCCGACGAACACCGCCTCGCCCGCCGTGAACCCGAGCAGCCGCGCGATCAGGGTGCCAACGGCGATCACGAGCCCGACCTCGAACAGCGAGGTCAACGCCGCGGGCACGCCGACCCGCGCGATCGTCGAGAGTCGGAGCTCGAGGCCGATCGTGAACATCAGCAGGATCACGCCGAGCTCGGACAGGATGTGGACGAGCCCGGCGTTGGCGACCAGCGGGACCGGCACGTGCGGGCCGATCATCAGTCCCGCGAGCACGTAGCCGAGCACCACCGGCAAGCGCAGGGCCTGGAACACGACCGTCACGAACGCAGCAGTGCCGAGCACCACGACGAGCTCGATCAGCACGCGCGAACCGGTCATGTCACTTCCGCGCGCGCGGGCCTGCTCCGAGCAGGCAAGGCGTCGCGACGAGGAGACAGGTCGAGCGCACGGGTGGCACCATCCTACGCGCGATCAGCCGATCTGGAGCGGCCACGCGAGGTTTCGCAGATCTGGCGCGACCGCGGCGAACCCAGCTCGCAGCTGCGTGATCGTGAGGCGGCGCCTGGGATCGCGCGCGATCGCGGCGCGCAGCAACTCGGCCAGTGGCCGCAGGCGCGCGACGCGCTCGACGGCTTGCAGGACGGTAGCCGCCGGCTGCTTGGTGAAGTGCTGGTCGAACACGCTCTTCAGCGTGTCGCCGCGGAACAGCAGCTGGCTGGTCAGCACCTCGAACGCGACGCACGCCGCGGCGTAGACGTCGGCGGGGAATGGTTCGGCATTCAGGCTGTCGACCCAGACCTCTGCGGCGCCGTAGTGAATGCTTCCGCACCCCGTGCGGAGCCTGCGGCCGGCCAGCCCGAAATCGACCAGCACGGCCATCCCCTTGCCGTCGCGCAGGACGACGTTGGCGGGCTTGACGTCGAGGTGCGCGATGTTCGTGCGGTGCATCGCCTCGATCCCCGCGAGCAGATCGTCGATGATCGCGAGCGCGCGGGGCATCTCGAGTCCACCTGCCTCCAGCGTGCGCTCCAGCGTCGGCCCGCGCACGAACTCCATCACGAGGATCGGCTTCGGCTGCGCGCTGGCGTCGAACGTGATGAAGCGCGCGATGTTGCGGTGCGCCGGCAGTGCGAGCAAGGCGCCGGCCTCGTCGCGAAACAGCTCCTCGAACTCCTGTTCGGACAGATCGCGCGCGGCGCCGCCTGCGTAGTCGGGGACCTTCAGCGCGACGAGCTCGCGATCCGAGCGCGTGCGCGCCGCGGTGCGGACCGCGACCAGCACCGAGCCACCCGCGCCGCGCCCGATCGTGCGCACGACATAGAAGCTGCCCAGCAGCCGCGACAGCGGGACCCAGCTCGGCAACATCACTTCCAGGCTGGTGGTCAGGCCGCGCTCGGTCTCGGTGTGGGGCTGGCGTGCGAGCCACAAGCAGACCCGCTCGAGCGACATCGCGATTGCGGGCGGCAGGCTCGCACGGACGACCTCGATCACCGAGCCGACCGCCTCGTCGAGCACCGCGGCCTCGCCACCGAGCGCATCGCCGATCGCGCGGATTGCTGGCTCGATCCCCTGGTGATCCTCGGCCGCGATCCCGAGTCGCTGTCGCGCCCCGAACACGCGTCGCGCGAGCGCGCCGAGCTCGGTGGCGATGGCGTCGAACGTGCCTGCAGGCACCTTGGAGAGGCTCGCCACGCTGGTCAGCTTGTGGAGCAGGTTGCCAAGCCGAGCGAGCGCGAGGCGCACCGACTCGACGCGCGGGGATTGCTCCGCGGGTAGCGCGTCGGCCAGCTCGCCGAGCCGCTCGACCACGGCGCGCACGGCGTCGGCGTCGTCGGGATCCGAAGCCGTCCAGCACGCCTGTTGTAGTCGCGCGTAGGCATCGAACGCGGCCTCGACGTCGGGAACCATCGACGCCTCGCGCACGATCGCGAAATCGTCGTCGAGAAACACCGTGGTCCACGCGAGCAGAAGATCCGTGATCTCGGCGTGACCGTCGCGCAGGAGCGCATCGCCAGCGCGGGTCAACGCGGCCCACACCGCGCGCCGAAGCGACGAGTGATCCGACGCGGCGCGTGCCATCAGCTGGCGAACTGCGGCGAGCCGGGGCTCGAGGTCGGCGTCGTTCGACGCGCGCACGCCGTCTAGCAACCGCACGAGCGCACGCAGCCGGGCGATCCGCAGCCCACCGTGAGCGACCGCACCGTCCTCGGGGCGGGCCTCACTCGCGAGCAGCGACGCCTCGATGCTCGCGAGAGCGCGCGAGAATGTCGACCGCGCGGGGTCGCCTTCGGGGGCGAGCGCCAGGACCGCGGTCAGCGTGTTGTCTGCGAGCAGCTCGCGATCGAGCTCGCGTAACAGGCGCATCGAGTGCCGGCGGTCGAGCGGATCGTCATCACCCGTGCGCTCGAGCCAGTCGGCGGACGCGGTGAGCTCCTCGACGGCGGCCCGCGCCTGGTGAAGTGCCGCGGGCACGTCACCGACGTCGAGCGCGGCGCGGGCACCCGCAAGTGGGATCCCGATCCCGTCGGTGTTGGGACCGGCACCGAGCTCGCTGTCCAGCGCATGCAACAGGCCCCACCGCCCGTCGTCTCGCGTGCTGTCTCCGTTCGCCAGCTGGGCGCGGGTCCACGCCAGCGCACCTTCGGTGGCGCGCGGCAACAGCATGCAGCCTTCCTCGCGCCGCAGGTCCGCGAGCGCCTCCGCGGCGTCGAGCGGCGCTCGCTCGCGGAGCGCGACTGCCAGCTCGTCGGCGGTCACGGCGTCGGTGACCGCGAGCCCGGCGAGCCCGAGGATCGCTCCGCGCGCGACGCCAGGCTCGCGTGCAGCTCGCTCGATGAGGACCGGCAGCCAACGTACCGCCGCGCCGCCGCGTTCGAGCGCGGCCGTGGCGGAGGTCGCCGCCCGGCGCAGCTCGGACGACGACGCGGTGACGCGCAACTCGCGATCGATGTCCTGTGCGAGTGCCGAATCGACGTGCGCCAGCAGCCCGCGCGCGATGCCGGCGAAGCGCCACACGAGGGCTTCCCGATCGCCGAGCAGGCGTGAGAGTGCTGCACGGATCCCCGGCCGCGCGAGCACGGCGACGGCGCCGCGATCGCCGATCGAGTGCCGGCGCACCGCCTCGCGCGCGCCGTGCGCCCGGATCCGCGCCGCGAGCCGGCGATTCGGCAACGAGCCTGTCGCTGGACCCTCGACCCAGCTGGCGGCGAGCGCCGGCTGGGCGAGCAGGCCGAGCGCGAGCTCACCGATCGCGCCCGGGGCCGTGAGTGAGGCGGCGAGCACGACCTCGGTGCGAGCGCGCAGGTTGTCGCTCGTGAGCAGCTTCGGCGACGATCGCGCGAGCGCGATCAGCAGGCGCACGAAGGTCTCGCGATCGACCTGGCGCAGGCGCGTCAGGACGCGGCGACCGAGCTCGCGGCGCTCGGGGCCGGCGGGCAGCGCCTGCGCCCGCTCGAACAGCGCGCTCGCACCGGCGGCAGGCGACATCCACTCGAGCTCGGCGAGCATGCCGTCCCCGAGCGCGGTCCGGACCGCGAGCAGCAGCTGATCTGCGGCGAGCCCCTCGAGCGGCGCGGGCTCGCGCTCGGCGATCTGCGCCAGCACGGCGAGCCCCTGGCGGGTCACGCGCTTGCGCTCGTCTGGATCCGCGAGCGCGTGTACGCTCGCAAACGCCGCGAGATACGTCCTTCCCGAGCCCATGGCCGACCGATGTTATCAGGCCCGCCGAGTCGTCACTCGATCTCGCACACGACCAGCTGATCGAGCTCGCGCGCGGCCTGGGCGAGCCGCAGCTTCGAGGCCGGGTAGTAGCGCTTGCGCGTCGCGATCCGCAACTCGCGAACCGACGGCGGCAAGGCCGGGGCGCAGCAGGAAGTGCAGCGTCGGGACCGGTGCGGCGACGAACGCGTGCGCGAACGGTGCGAGCGAGAACCCGCCCTGGGTCGCCAGCTCGAACCCGAGGGTGTGGAGACGCTTGATCACGGGCGCGGTCCAGATCCGGGTGATGTAGGACGGGTCGGACTCGCGGATCTCGAGCTCGCGGAGCTGGGGCAGGGCGGGCCAGCGCAGCAGCGCCTCGACCTCACCCTCGAGCACCGTGCGCCGCCAGCGCAGGCCGTCCCACTCGCGCTGGGTGTCGAGCCCGTCGTAGCACAGGCGCTCGATCGGACGCTCGGGGCCGAGCAGCAGGTCCTGCCATGCGTCGGTGATGCCCTCGCGGTAGCGCGCGTTCGCCGAGTCGAACTGCAGCACGCGCAAGGAGCGCATCACCGGGTGCAGCGCGATCAGCGCCGAGCCGCGGAGCTCGCGCACGGTCGACCACGCCGGATCGCCGACGACCGCACGTGATCGACCTTCTCGTTGTCGATCCGACACGCGGCGAGGAAGCCGCGCTCGAACCGATATCCGCCATGACGATCGGTGCGAGGTCGCCGAGCCAGGCGATGCCGTGCGCCTCGATCAGCTAGTTCTGGCGCGCACGCTGATGTCGATCGAGCTCGCGCCGGCACTGCAGCGCGATCAGCTCCCCGCGCGGGTCGCCGCGTTCGAGCAAGGCATCGGCATAGACCAGCCGCGGTCCGTCGTCCTCGGGCGTGGTGTAGATCGCGTCGAGCAGGTGATCGAGGTCGCGCTGGCGGATGTCTCCACCGGCAGCCCGTCCAAGCTCGGTCGCGAGATCGGCGATCAGCTCGGCGTTGCGCCGGGTGAACGGCTCGGCAGGCTGCGCGAACCGTTCGCGCAGCTGCGGCAGGATGGCGTCGAGCTTGGCCCGCAACCACTCGCTCATCGTCGCCGCGACGTTGGCCTCGATCGCCGCGCTCACCGCGTCGAGCCTGGCGAGCAGGTCGCGATTGCGGATCGCGAGCACGAGTGGCCACAGCACGATCCAGAACTTCTTGGTCGAGGTCGCGCGGTACGGCACGGTCTCGAGCAGTCCGACCACCGCATCGTCGATCCGCGGATCCGGCCGCCAGGTCGCGATCGTCGCGAGCCGCTGGGCGCCATCTCCCGAACTGACGTCCGCGAGACTCTCGAGCAAGGTCGGCAACCCGGCGGGTGCGTGGGTGGCCGCGAGGGCGTCCCACGCTTGCCTTGCCGATGCGGTCTTGCCGCGGACCGTTGTCATGGTCGGCCGCGCCAGCACGGACGCCGTACTGATCAGTACAGCGAGCTCCGGCGAGGGCGCGCCCGCCCACGCGTCGATCAGTCGGTCGAGCGCCGCCGCATGATCTCCCTGACGTGCCGCTGCGAGCGCGTGGGTCACAGCTTCGTCGAGCTTCCGGCTCGCCGCCGGTGTCGCCGTCACGGGCGATCGCCGGGTCGCGCGCTTCGCGGTCGCCACGCTACGACGGTATCACTCGCGTCGCGGGGTCAGCTGATCCGGCGTGAGCGTCTCTTCGTAGAAGCGCTCGCCACCTGCACCGAGCGCCGCGAACGTGAGGCTCGCGTCGCCGATCTCGAGCAGCCCGACGTTGTAGCGCTCGGCCCGCGCAAGCACGCCCGGTGCAGCCGGCGGCGGCACCCCGATCCCACGTGCGAGCGGACCGATCTGGAGCTCGCGGATCCCGGCCGCGTGGCGGTGCGACGCGAACCAGTGCTGGTCGGCGGACACGAACAGGATCCCGGGGATCCCGAGCAGGCCCTCGAACAGCGCGTCGCGCTCGCGCCGATATCCGCCCCAGTGGTCGGGCCCGACGCCGAAATCGAGTGGCACCGACGTGAGCACCAGCTTGAAGCTCGCCGTGCTCTGACGCGCGCCGGAGATGAGCCACGCGAGCTGCTCCGCCCCCAGCATCGTCTTCGTGCCGTCGTCGGCCGCCTCGCGGGAGCTGCGAAACCGCCGGCAGTCGAGCAGGAAGCACTCGACGTGCTTGCCCCACCGCCAGCTGCGATACCGAACTTCGCCGCCGAGGTCCGGCAGCGGGAAGAACTCGTCCCACACAGTCATCGCGGCGGCGTAGCGTGCGCGCTCGGCTGCGACGAACCCGGCGTCCCAATCATTGCGGAACTCGTGATCGTCGTAGATCGCGCGGACCCCACACGACTCGAGCAGGCCGCGGACCTTCGGCAGCGTGCGGATCTCGACGTGTCGATCGCGGTACGCCTCGAGCGTCTGCGCCACCTCGGGCCCGTTGTCGGTGTACGGAAAGTCGCCCAGCGAGACCACGAGGTCCGGGCTCGCGGCGATCAGGTGACCGATCAGGTCGCTGTCGAACTCGGGATCCGGATCGACATCCGCGAGCACGGCGATCGCGACCGGGCGCGCATCGTCATCGGCCGGCGCCGTGCGAACCCGATGCGATCCGAGCCGCAGCCCATCGGGGGTGGTGACCGCGACGTCGTACTGCACGCCGGGCGCGAGGTCCCCGATCGCGACGTGGCCGCTGCCCGACTCGGCAAGCGCCAGCGGGATCGAGCGCACTGGCTCGCCAGCCAGCGAGATCTCGACGGTCGCCGTCCGCGCGAGCCGCGCCCAGGCCACCACGACGAACCCGCGCGACGAGGGCTCGAGGACCGCGATCGCCGCATCGCGCGGCGAGGCCGCGTCACACCCGGTGCCCGATCCGGCCGCGAGCGTTGCCGCACCCGCGCCGACGATGCGCATGAAATCCCGACGCGTCGGCACGGTCACGTGCCGAGAATAACCGACGAGGCACCTGCGCACGTCGCGGCCTCGCGGCCACCTCGCAGACCGCCCGTGCGGCGGCACGCCATGTGCTCCAGGTGCGGACATGCGCCTGTTAACTCTCCCCAAGTTGCTGCTCCTGGGCGGCGCCGTCGCCTTGCTCCTCGGCAAACGTCGCAGGACAGCGGCTCCCAGCGAACCGGCGCGGACCGACGCGATTCCCGACGCAGATCCCGCCGATCCAGTGCAAGGCTTCGACGACGTGCAGCCGATGCACCTCGACGAGCTCGCGTTCGACGCGCGGGCCACGGCCGACTACGAGGTCGCGCACGATCTGGCGAGCCTGGAGAACACGTTCGACGAAGGCATGATCCAGCTCGAGGCCGAGCCGCTGCCGGACGTCGACTCGCTCGGTACCCCGACCCGCGGCGACGACGGCATCCGCTATGGCGTCCATACGCTGCCCGCGATGGACCGCTCGCAGCTTGATGGCGACTCGTCGTTCGAGGCCGGTGAGAACTGGGTCGAGGCCCTGCAGGCGAGTGCGATCGAGGACGCGGAGCCGGAGCACGAGGTCGACGACATCGAGGCTCTGTTCGATCCGCCGCACGGGACCGACACACGGGACATCCCGCTGGCCGATCTCGGCGCCGGCGGACCGCGCGGGCTCTGATCGCTTGCCCTCGGGGCGAGCGTCGCCGACTCTCGGGTCGTGTCCACTCCGATCCAGCTTGCCGGGCTCTCCACCCGGATCGTCGGTCCGTCGGATGACGCGCTGACCACCGTCGTGCTGCTCCATGGGTTCGGCGCACCGGGCGATGACCTGGTGTCCCTCGCGAGCATGATCGACGCGCGGGCGCGGTTCGTGTTTCCCGAAGCGCCACTCGAGCTCGGTGGGGTGTACGGCGATTCGCGCGCCTGGTGGCTGCTCGATCTCGAGCGGCTCGAGGACGAGCTCCGGCGTGGCATCCCGCGCGACCGCCGCAGCGAGATTCCCGACGGGCTCCCGGCCGCGCGCGAGCACGTGTGCCGCTTGCTCGATCAGCTCGAGGCGCGCTACTCGGTCACGCCGGACAAGCTCGTGCTCGGCGGGTTCTCGCAGGGCGCAATGCTCGCGCTCGATGTCGCGTTGCATCGGCCGGTCCCACCGTCGGGCTTGATCCTGATGTCGGGAACGCTGGTCGCAGAGTCGGAGTGGCAGCCGCGGATGGCGTCACTGCGCGGCATCCCGGTGTTGCTATCACATGGTCGTGCCGACGGCCTGTTACCGTTCTCGATCGCCGAGGTCCTGCGAGACCGGCTCACTGCGGCCGGCGCTGAGGTCGACTTTCATCCGTTCATTGGCGGCCACGAAATTCCGACCACCGTGCTCGCCCGCGGGTGCTCCCGCCGTTTGCAGCTTGCGGATCATGTAGTCGAGGTCATCCGA
>JBBJLY010000120.1:0-23986 GCA_037720695.1 Kofleriaceae bacterium
CAAGGCCTCGCTGATCAAGGCGCGCTCGTACGCGTCGACGCGCGCGCGGAATGGCCAAGCTCGCCGACACGATGAACCTCGACAACCCGGATCGCAAAAAGGTCCGCTCGTTCGCGGCGACCGTCGTCGCCGAGGCGTGGGCCCGCACCGGCAAGCCCAAGGAAGCGCTCTCGCTGCTCGACACGCTCGAGCCCACGAAGGAGAACGCGGATCAGATCGCGCTGCAAGCACGCATCGCGAAGGTGTTCGCGAAGTTCGCCGCCAACCAACGCAATGCGGCGCGCACCGAGATGGTGTTGCTCGCCGACGAGAACGTCGAGTATCTCGGCCGCTTCCTCGCGCCGCAGTTCCGCGTCCATCCCGAGCTCCAGAAGCTCGCGCGCACCGTCGCGCAGCAGCATCCGTCCTCGCGCCGGATGATGAAGACCCAGGTCCAGAAGCGTTAGCTGTCGGGCTCGTCTTCCCAGTAGTCGACCGCATCGCGCTCGAAGAACCGCTCCCGCACCACCGCGCGGAGCGAGTTGTCCGCGTTGACCTCGTAGTGGCTGGCGCCGAGCTTGCCAGAGTCGGGATAGCCGACCACCTCGGTCGCGTGCTGCGTCGACAGGCAGAGATATTCAAGTGGCACGCTGCCGGTGTTGATCGTCTGGTGCGCGGTCGCCTGGCCGACCGGGAACGCGAGATAATCGCCGGCACGGATCTCGATCCGCTGGTCACCGATGCGCGCGATGCCGGTGCCGGCGAGGACGTAGATCGCCTCCTCGTTCGCGCAGTGATAGTGGAACGGGTACGCCTTGCAGCCCGGCGCCAGCACGACGTGGCTACACCCGAGTTGCCGGCCACCGGCGGCCTCCGCGAGGTAGCGCTCGCGCGGTGCGAACGTGCCATGCGGATCATCGACGACGGCGACCTCGGCCAGGTGCACGACGTGCGGATGCCGGCGGGTCATCGGTCCTCTCCATCCCAGTCGGCGACGCCGTCGCGCGCGATAGTTGGCGCGGAGCACCCGGCGCCGCGAACCGTCGGGCTGCAGCCTCGGATGCGCTCAGCCCGAGCTTGCCGGAGTCCGGATAGCCGATCACGTCGGTCGGCACCATGGTAGAGCAGCACAGGTAGCGTAGCGGCTCGGTGCCGGTGTTGATCGTCTGATGGGCGGTGCCTTGCCCGGCCGGCAGCGCGAGATAGTCGCCGGCCGCGATCGCGATCCGTGCGTCGCCGATCCGCGCCGTGCCCGTGCCAGAGAGCACGTAGATCGCCTCCTCGTTCGCGTAGTGGCAGTGGAACGGCCACGCCGCCGCGCCGGGCGGGAGCTCGACAAAGCTGCACCCGAGCTGGTGCCCACCGGCCGCCTCCGCGAGGTAGCGCTCGCGCGGTGCGAACTTGCCGTGCGGGTTGTCAACCGGCTCGACCTCGTCGAGGTGAACGACGTGCGCGTGGCGGCGGCTCACACGTCCTCCCCATCCCAGTACTCGACACCATCGCGCTCGCGAAAGTTCGCGTCGATCACGCTCCGCACCCGGCCATCCTCCCCGGCCGCGGACGACCGCGCGCCGAGCTTGCCGGAGTCTGGATAGCCGTTGACGTCGACCGGGATCATCGTCGAGAAGCACAGGTAACGCAGCGGCACCGATCCCGTGTTGATCGTCTGGTGCGCCGCGCCTTGCCCCGCCGGCAGCGCGATGTAATCGCCGGCCGCGATCGCGACCCGCGCATCGCCGATCCTTGCGGTACCCGTGCCCTCGAGCACGTAGATCGCCTCCTCGTTCGCCGAGTGATAGTGAAACGGCCACGCAATCGCGTCGGGCTGGAGCTCGACGTAGCTGCAACCGAGTTGCTTGCCCCCGGCGGCCTTCGCGAGCTGGCGCTTGTGTGGCGCGAACTTGCCGTGCGGTTGGTCGACGGGGTCGACCTCGTCGACATGAACGACGTGCGGATGTCTGCGGTCCATGCCGGACCGTAGCGCGGTTACCTCGCGGCTGGTCGCCGGCGGCTCGCGAGTAACCCGACCAGCAGGACCCGACCGCGCCTGCGATAGCGAGTGCGACTAGTGCGACTGAATTAGTGCGCAACTTGTGCAGAACTGTCCGGCCACCGGACAAGTGAGGTCCAAGCAGCTGGAGGCTCGTCGGGCCGGTATGGCATCGATGTCGCGATCGCGTGCAGTCGCTGCCGCCGGCCGACCGACCTGCTGCGTGAGGACGGGTCGGCGAGATCCTCACACTCGTACGGTACGTCGCACGCGCACACGCAGCATTTACAGATGTCGCGCGATGCTGACGCTGAGGTCTTGCGATGTTGCCCGCGGGGCAATCCGCCCCTCATGGAATGAGCCGATCGCGCACGTTGCACGCCGATCTTCGACTCGTCATGCTCGATGCCGCTGAAAGGAGATCGAATGCGTCGAGTTAAAACGTTGATCGTTGCTCTGGGGGTCGTTGCTGCGGTGGGATGCAAGAAGGGCGACAAGCCCGAGCTTGCACCTGCGGGCACCCCGACTGCAAAGACCGAGGACCCAGCGAAGGCCAAGGATGCCACCGACCCGAAGGCGGCCCCGCCCGCAGGTGGTGATGCCGCGGCCGAGGTCGGCGTCGCTCCCGGTGGGCTCGAGCGCGATGCGGACGAAGGTCCCGCTGCGGTCGCGTCCGCAGTGACCGGCACGGTCGAGGTCCGCCGCGTTGGCGAGACCGAGTACAAGCCGGTCAAGCAGTACGATCAGCTCTACTCGGGCGATCAGGTTCGCACCGCCGACAAGGGGACCGCGTCGATCGCGTTCGCCGACGAGAGCGTCGCCGAGGTCGCCGAGGTCTCGACGATCGGCGTCGGTAGCCGCGATGGCACGGCGGATCCAGCGTCGTCGGCAGCCGTGCTGTCGGGCGTCGCACGATTCACCGTCACGCCACGCGCACCGGGTGAAGGTCCGTTCCGCGTCTACACGACGAGCGGGGTCATCCTGACCAAGGGCACGACGTACGGTGTCGGCGTCGCCGCCTCGGGCGAGGCACGGGTTGGCGTCGAGAGTGGCGCGGTCGACATCATCGGTCTGGCGGATCTGGCCGCCACGCCGGTGTCCGCCGCGGCGGGAACTGTCGTCGTGCTCGACGCGTCCGGCAAGGTCGCGGCGCCCACCCCGTGGCCCGCTGATGACTGGGGCACCTGGCGCGACGATCTCGATGCGAAGGTCGATGCCGGCGTTGCGATCGATGGCCACGGCGCCGCGATGGCCGAGCTCGGTGCCGACCTCAAGGAGTCGTACGTGACGCTCGAGGCAAACGCCAACTCGGTCGCGCAGTTCGAGGCGAGTGCCGCGGCGAGCGCGGAGAAGGCCGACGCCGCCGCGTACGAGGCGAGCCTGCCGGATGCAGGCGCGACAATCGACGCCTCGTTCTCGGTCGCGGGACGCGCGGAGGCGCTGACCTGGGCATATGCCGGTCACGCGACCCTCGCGCAGGAGATCTACATCCGCCAGCCCGCGCCGCTCGAGGCGCGCTGGATCGTGATCGCCCCACGCATCGACGCGGCGGTGCTGTGGCCGAAGCGCTTCGAGGTGACCGCGGTCGGTTACCTGCAGCCGCTGCGCATGCAGTACTACGTGCACCACCCGCGCGGTCGCGTGCACGCCGAGCTGGTCGGGGTGACGGTCCCGGCATTCTACGCGAATGTCTCGCCGCCGCAGATCGAACCGATCAAGGTGCGCGAGCGCGCGAAGCTCGCGATCTGGGTCGCTCCCGAGATGAGCTACCGGGTGTCGACCCGCCCGGTGTGGGTCGCGGCGCCCACCGCGAACTGGCGCGCGAAGGCGAAGTTCACGGTGGCACCACCGCGCGCGCGCGTCGCGTGGTACGTGCGGCCGACTGCACCCAAGGCGCGGATCCTCGTCGGTGGCAACGTCACCGGACGCTACACGTCGCGGCTCACGGTGGCGGCTCCGCAACCGCGCGCGTCGATCCGCGCAGCGTGGAAGGTGCCAGTCGGGATGAAGGTCCGGATCGGCGCACCCGATCTGAATGCAGCCGCGACCGCGCGCTCGCGCGTCAAGCTCGATGCGGGTGGCCGCGTTGGCATGCGCGTCGGGACCGGCGGCGTCGGCGGCGTCGACATCCGGAATGGTGTCGGTGGCGGAGCGGGTATCCGCGGTGGCGTCGGTGGCGGTGTCAAGGTGGTGGCGCCGCGCGTCGACGTGAAGGTCCGCGACAAGGTCAACGTCGGCGGTGACGCGAAGCTGCGCGTCAAGGGCAAGCTCGACGCTGGCGCGGGCGGCGCGGCGAATGCTGGCGCCGGCATCCGGGCCAAGGTCAAGGCACCGTCGATCAAGATCAAGGCGCCCGAGGTGAAGGTGAAGGCGAAGGGGTCGGTCAAGGGCGGGTTCAAGCTCGGCAACTGATCGGATCTCGCGTGTCTCGAGCCGGCTCACTTCGCGATGCGGAGTGGGCCGTTCGTTTGTGCGCTGGAGTCCAGCGCTTGCGCTTCGCCTACGGCGGCGCGCTGTTGACGAACGACGCGAGCTTGCGGTTCGAGTCGTCGGCCAGGTGCGCGATGCCCTGCGCGTGACCGCGGGCACGCTCGAGGTTCGTGATCACGAGGTCGCTACCGATCAACGTGAGCAGCAGGACGTTGACCTCGAACGACAGCACGAACGTGAGGATCGAGAGCACGCCGAGCTGCTTCGCGAGCGAGCCGAGCGCGATCATCAGGAACAGCGCGAACAGCCCCGTCGCGATCAGGTAGGTGGCCCGCGCCTTCGACACCACGGCCACCGCGTCGTCGTGCGTCGTCGGCCTGGTCAGCGCGTAACCGGCGCGACCCAGTGAGACCTGGGCGATCGCGAGTGCGATCATCGCGCTGATGTACCAGCCGCTGCCGGTGATCTGGTACGGCACGATCAGGAGCGTGAACACCATCAGCGTGTAGATCGGCGTGCTGAACACGACGATCCATCCCGGGCCGGCGGTGCCCGGGAACAGCATCTTCGTCACGATGCCGGCGCGGATCGTACCGGCGAGGAGCGACACCGCCTTGGGCGCCAGCGTCATCAGCGCGTAGATCGAGAGCATCGCCTTGAGGCCCATCGCCATCTGCGCGATGCGCGGATCTCCCGCGAGCTCGCCGAACTGCGCGCCGCCCATCCGGTCGCGAATGATGTCGTCGATGATCCCGTCCATCGGGATCAGGAACACGAGGAAGGGTGCGGCCATGAAGACGAGCCATGCGCGGAACAACGTGCGCCGCTGCTGCGGCCACTTCGTCCAGTTGCGCAGCTGCATCCAGCACACGGCGCACAGGAACGCCTCTGCGATCGCGGGCACGATGATCAGCATCTTGAGGCCGCCGGGCAGCGTGTCCTTCGCAGCGTCGATGAAGCGCAGGATCGTCAGCGGGACCAGCGCGATCGCGACCAGCACGAGCACCGAGCGCCGCCAGCCGAGGAACGCCATCAGATTTGGATCGGTGACGCCGCCCTCGAGCAAGGCCATGCGCTCGTTGTGCGTGATCTCGTCGGGCTCGATGCGCATTCGAACCGCACGTAACACCGCGCGACCGAGCGACACCTGCGTGTCGGAGTAGGTGAGGACGCCGCCCGGCAGAATCGCGTGCGCGATCGGCAGCGGGTGCGGCTGCGCGGGATACGGATACGGCGCGGCGCCCTCGACGGGGCCGGCGGGATACGGATACGGCGCGGCGCCAGAGGGATTTGGTGGCGCGTACGGATTCGGCGGGGGTGCGTGCGGCGCTGCGAACGGTGCGCGATGTGGCGTACCCGGTGGCGGCTGATGCGGAGCGTCGTGAGGTAGCGGCGCGAATGGCGATGGCGGCGCGAAACCCGGCGGCGGCTGGTGCGGCCGCGCGAACGGCGAGGGTTGGGGTGCAGCAGCCGGAACCGGTTGGTGGGGCGCGTTCGGCGAAGACTGCGGCGGTGCGCCTTGCGGCGGTCGCGCGAACGGCGACGGTCCCTGCAGCGGCACGTTCGGAGCGTAGGGTGGCGCGTACGGCGAGGGAGGCGCGTACGGCGATGCCGGCGTGGGAGCGCCAGGCGACTTCGGACCGGCGAGCCCGCCGGGTGACGTCGTGCTGCCTGGACCGGGCGCAGGACCGCGCGGAGGTTGCCCAGGTGGGTCGCCTTGATTCGCCATGCCCCACTATAAGGTGCGGGCGTGGACCCGATGCACCGCGGGCGGGCTCGGAAGGCGGGACAGCTCCGTCAGCGGCGCGGCTTCGACTTGCCCGCGGGCGGACGGCGGCCTCGCGCGGGCTCGGTCCACGTCACCTCGGGCAGCGGGAAGTTCGGGCGCGCGAGCAGGTAGCCCTGGCCGAACCGTGCACCGGCCTGGATCACGGCGTCGAGCTCTTCGGCGGTCTCGATGCCTTCGGCCACCACCATCGCGTCGAGGTCGTGGCACAGCACGACGATCGCGGACACCAGCTTGAACAGCCGGCTGTCCACGGCGAGGCCAGCGATCAGCTCGCGGTCGAGCTTGACGACGCGCGGGTAGAGATCCGCGATGTACTTGAGGTTCGAGTAGCCAGCGCCGAGATCGTCGACGACGAGGTACACGCCGCGACCGCGGATCTCCGACAGGATGCTGTTGCACAGCCGGAAGTGCGACAGCGGCACGCTCTCGGTGATCTCGAGATAGACGTCCTTGCCGTGCTGGAAGATCGGATCATCGGTGCGAACCAGCCAGCCTTCGTTGAGCTCGGCGGGGTGGATGTTCAGGAACAGCGGGTGGCCGGGGCAGTTCTCGATCGCCATCTCGCGGATCAGCCGGCCGAGCTCGCCCGTGCAGCCATGCTCCACGGCGGCGGCGAACAGCGTGAGTGGACTGTTGAAGTCGGGCGAGGTCGATCGCACGAGCGCTTCGTACGCGAAGATCTGCGTGGTCCACAGGTCGACGACCGGCTGGTACACCACGCGCACGGATCGCGAGTCGATGACGCGTCGGATCGGCGGGACAATCAGCACGTCGTGCTCTCCCGTGCTCCGCTTCACGTCCGACACCACGACAATCATCGCCCCTGCGCAAGCGATCTCGCAAGGCAGTCGGCAGGAGCTTCACACGTGTTCAAACGTGGGTCAGTCGAAGCCCCCGAAGTCTCCACCGCCGAATCACCACCGCCGTCCCCGCCGAAGTCGCCACCGGCATCGTCGCCGCCCCACCAGCTGCCGCCACCGTCGCTGGTGTCCCCTGCGTCGGTCGCGGTGTCGGTCGCAGCGTCGTCGCTCCCCCACCAGCTCTCGTCGCCGCCGCTCGCGTCACTGGCCTCCGCGGTGGTCGGGCCGTCCTGGATCCCAGGATCGTCGGTATGGCCCTGCACGTTGTGGTGGTGATCGACGACCGTGAAGTGGGGCGGCATCATCATCGAGAACATCGCCGACCACATGAACATCTCGCCAACCATCCCGAGCGGGCTCGGGTAGTACGCGTCGTACGGATCGTAGCCACGCTGGTCGGGCCGCGTGGCGGGAGCCGCGGCTTTGTCGTCGTCCTTCGCGGGCCGCACGATGCGAGGCTCGGCCACCTCGACCTCCACGCGTGCCGCGCTGGGCATCGCCGCCGCCAGCGCATCCCGAACCCGGTCGACGAACGCGGAGAACTGGACGCGGAACAGCTCGAGCGCCTTCGGATCGGTGGCGACTGGCTCGGCACGCTTGCGGTACGCGTCGGCATCCTCGCCATGCTTCGGATTGAGCGCCTCGACCCGACCCGAGATGATGACCCGCACGGCCGGTGCGTCGCGCGGATGCTCCGAGCGCGCCTGGACCTCGATCACGTGATGAAGCCCCGCCTCGTGGTGCTCGACCGCGAGCCGCAGCTCGCGAAACCCTTGCCCGAACACTGACGAGTTGTCGTGGAACGCGAGGAACAGGTCGCCGAGGTCGTCAGTCTTGTTCTCGCGATCGTGGAACAGCACCGCATCGTCGATCACGAGGGACACGGCGTTGGTCGCACCGAGCCGGCGCAGCGCATCGCGCACCGACTCGACGATCGCGGTGGCCTCGATCGCCGCGCGCATCCGGCCGCTGCGCAGGTCCGGCTTGCCGCCAAACGCGCGCTTGAGACGCTCCAGGAAGCCTGGGTTGCGCATGATGTCCTCGCCCTGGACGTGGATGGCGATCGAGCCGTAGAGCTTCATCGCGCAAAGCCTATCGCGCGTACGCGCGACCAGCCACCGCGACTCGCGATACTCTCGTGGCAGTGTCCGCCGAGGACGACAAGGAGATCGAGGCGACGGGGCCGATGCTCGGCGTACGTCCCACGAGCGACAAGCTCGTGCGGGCGGTCGCGCGTGCCAAGGTGGCCAGCAAGCTGTTCTCGAAGACCGAGCAGGTGAAGCTTGGCCGCTATCACCTGCTCGAGATGGTGGGCGCGGGCGGCATGGGCGTCGTGTGGGGCGCCTGGGATCCGGAGCTCGATCGCCGGGTCGCGATCAAGCTGGTCAAGGCGGCGCAACAGTCGGCGCGTGATCGGATCCTGCTCGAGGGCCAGGCGCTCGCGAAGCTGTCGCATCCCAACGTCGTCGCGGTCTACGACGTCGGCGTCGTCGAGGAGCAGGTCTACCTGGTGATGGAGTGGATCCGCGGCAAGACGCTGCGCGCGTATGCCGGCGAGCCGCACGGCGTGCGCGACATCGTGACGATCTATCGCGCCGCCGCCCACGGCCTCGCGGCGGCCCACCACGCGGGGCTCGTCCATCGCGACTTCAAGCCGGACAACGCGATCCTCGGCGACGACGGCCGCGTCCGCGTGCTCGACTTCGGGCTCGCGCGCGGCGAGATCAAGCCGCCCGAGCCCGGCGAGCAAGGCACGTCGCAGGTCACCCGGATCGCCGGCACGCCGCGCTACATGGCGCCCGAGCAGGCCACGGGCCAGCAGCTGACCGCGGCGGTCGATCAGTTCGCGTTCTGCGTGTCGCTGCGCGAGGCGCTCGCGGCCCGGGAAGGCGAGGGCGCCGCCGTGGTGCCGGCCTGGCTCGACGCGATCCTGACCCGCGGTGCGGCCGCGGACCCGGCGCAGCGGTTCGCCAGCATGGACGCGCTCTATGCGGCGCTCGCGCGCGATCCGCGGACCGTGTGGCGCCGGCGGATGATCGCAGGGAGCGCCGTGATCGCCATCGGTGCGGCAGTCGCCGTCGGCACGGCCCGCTCGAGCGGCACGCCGATCGAGCCGTGCACAGGTGGCGCCGAGGAGATCGCGGCGGTGTGGTCGCCGGCGACCGGTGCGCGCCTCGGCGATCACCTGCGCTCGCTCGGGCCGTACGGCGTGGCGGAGGCGATCCGCGTTCCGGTCCAGCTCGGCAGTTACGCGAAGAAGTGGGGCGATGCGTCGCGCGATGCCTGCCTCGCGAAGGAGCGCCGCGAGCTGACGCCGCTGCTGTTCGAGCGCAATGTCGGCTGTCTGTCGCGCACGAAGGCGGCGTTCCAGACCATGCTCCAGGTGCTGAACGGGGTCACCCGCGACGAGCTCCCCGACGCGATCGCCGCCGTGATCCAGCTGCCCGACGCGGGTGGGTGCCTGCTCGAGACCCGGACCTCG
The DNA here is from genome assembly GCA_037720695.1 of Kofleriaceae bacterium. Taxonomy (GTDB): domain Bacteria; phylum Myxococcota_A; class Polyangia; order Haliangiales; family Haliangiaceae; genus JABFXX01. The sequence continues at coordinate 9,531 of JBBJLY010000120.1, forward strand.
ACGGTCGATCCGCCGAACTTCGCGATCGCCGGGCTCGCCGCGCAGGTGTCGAACGACATCGAGAGCGTGCGAATGAAGGCGCTCGCGCAGACCAAGGATGCGATCGATGCGGCGCGTGCGGTCGCGATCCGTGCCGACGGCCTCGGCTACAAGCCGGTGATCGCGCGCGCTTACCTCCAGCACGGGCTCGCCCTGATGCTGCGCAAGTTCGAGGAGCTCGCGGTGCCGGTGCTCGATCACGCGACCCGGATCGGCTTTCAGGCCAACGACCCGGTGACCGCGATCGAAGCGTTCGCGCAGCAGATCTACGCGATCTCCGTGCTCCCCGAATCGAAACTGCCGGCACACGCACGCGACCGGCTCGGCGCGATCGACTCTGCGGAGTCGATCGCGCGGGGCTTCGGCCCGAGCGGTGAGTTTGCGCGGATCCTGCTGTTCAATAACATCGGCACGGTGCGGCTGAGCTCCCAGGATCCAGCGGCTGCGCGCATCTGGTTCGAGCTCGCGCTCCGCGAGCGCACGCGGGTCGGCGTCCAACGACTCGAGCTCTCGATGCTCCCTGGCAACCTCGCACGCGTCACCGAGGATCGGGCATCACGAGAGCGCCTCGTACAGCAGGAGAATGCCGAGCTGGCGAGCTTCGTCGGTCCGCACCATCCGAGCGTGTTGAACGCGCGCACGACCACGGCATTCCTGACCGAGAATCCGGGCGAGGTCGTGACCCAGCTCGGAGACATCTGCCGCAGCTACCAGCAATGGCACCCGCACCTCGAGAGGCAGATCACGGTGTGTGCTTACGAGCTCGCATGGCTCGCCGAGGAGCGTGGGGACGTCATCGCTGCACGCAGCTGGGCTGCCGCCGTGACGGCGACCGACGGCATGGAGGTCAGAAACACGGTCGGCCTCCGCCTGTTCCTTGACGGCAACTATCCGCGCGCGACCGCGGAGATGGTTGCCGCGGCCGACCAGCTGCTTCGCAGCGGGGACGCCTGGCCGCGCTGGAAAGCGGTCGATGCGTTGCTCGTCGCGGCGCTCTCGGAGCTGAAGACGCGGCGCGTTTCGCAGGGGATTGCGCTACTCGAGCGAGCAAACACGACGTTGGAGAAGCTCGCGCTCGGCAACGTGGCGTTCTATCAACGCCGCCTCGCGCGAACCCGAAGGCTGCTCGCCACCCTCCTCGTGAAGATCGATCCTCCTCGCGCGCGGGTGCTCGCGGAGGCCGCGCGAAGCTGGTATCGCAGCGTGGGCGGATACGAGACCGCGCTCGCCGAGCTCGATCGTCACATGTAAGGGTTCGCGCTGTTCAAGTAATGCCCGTCGAGGCTGTCGACATCCTGATCGATGCACTGGGGCGGTGGGGTGCACCCAGCCTCGTACATCGCCCGGTAGACGCCGTGCGGGAACGCGGCCAGCGATTGGGGCGTCGGATTGACGACTGTGCGCGCCTTGCCCATGCAGGTCGCACCGTTCTTGTCCCACCGCGCCTCGATCGCAAGGCTAACTCCGGACACGTACTTGAGTGTGGACGCGTTCATATAGTCGAGTGGTTGGCCTGCGACCGTGAACGGCTGCCCGGTATGGCAGTAGTCAGCAACGATCATGCGGAGGAACGTCTGGCGCTCCACCGTGTCCGATGGAAAACCGTGCTGCCGTTTCGCCGCCTCGGTGTGGCCAGTGAGGTGCAACTTGGCAAGCGCGTGGCCCATGCAGCCGATGTTGAACCAGCCATCCTCGATCGTATCGCTGAACGTCTTCTTTCCCGCGTTGATCCGGTCTCCTTCGAACAGGAATGCGTTGAAGGCTGGCTGGCCGCCTCGTAAATCGTCACTGCCCGGCAGCGGCGGCTCGACGCACAAATTCTGCCACCTGGTGTTCGGCGCTTTCCACAGAAGCTGGTAGCTCGTGGCTTGTTTTGGCACCCCGTCGATCGTCGCCCAGTACAGGCTCTTGACCCGGTCCGCGATCTGGATCTCGTAGGTGATGCCGCTGGTCGCGTTCTTGACGGTCAGCACGGCACCTACGACTTCGTCAGGCGTCAGATAGGCGTTGCCATTGATCTCTTGGCCCGTGAGCTCGGACCCGTACACCTGGAGCTGGAAAACAATGCCATCCTTGACCGCCTTCGTGAGCCTGAAGCCGGTGCTGTTGACCAGGCCGTTTACGTTCAGGTCATGGAGTCCCATGTTGTCGATGACGTCGGAGTTGCCCTTGCCGCAGAAGTAGTCCGAACAGCTGTCGCCTCCGGTGGCCTCCTGCTCGACCTCGACGAACAGGTCGTCGGGTCCAACACAGGCAGTGGCTCCAAGGGCAAACAGGGCAATCGATAAGGTCTTCATGCTGCATTCCGGTAGAGCCAGGGGGCTCGGGGGTTGTGACTCCTAGATAGAGTCGCGATCCGCCGTCCCGTTTCACGACGCCGCAATATTCTGCGGTCCGCATCCGAGCCTGGTACCGGTCCACCCAGCGCGAGCCGATCGCTAACAGGGACGCAACGCGTCTCGGCGCATCGTGTAACAGCTCCCGGTCCACAGGCTGTGCACGTTGACGTAGGTCGCCCCCACGCACGAATGGTAGCGGACGGGATGGTTCCGGCTGAGCCGCGTATTCCAGGGTGGGGTGCCGCCGGGGCACATGAAGACGGAGCAATCGATGCGCTGGGCGGCCGCCGAGCTCTGGTCGACGCAGTAATGCCCCGCGAGGGTCGTCACGTTGCCGACGAGCTCGCCAACCGGGACGTCCTCGCCCTCCGCGGTCGTCTCCGATGCGGGCGAGAACGCTTGGTCGCAACTACCTTCGGTGTCGACCTCGTCGGGGCCCACTGCAAGTGATAGCTCGTGGTCGGCCGAGCTCTCGGTTTCCACGTCGTCGACGGCACACGCAGCAAACAGCAGCGACACGATCACGATCGGACAAATTTTTGACAAGCTCATGCTGACTCTCCTGTGTTGACCGAGTGAACCCTCGGTATCGCCGGCTAGAGCAAGGTGCGCGCCGCGGCAATTCGCTCGCAACCATGCGAAGGCTCGCGCGAGCGCAGACGTCCGAGCGTTGCGGCCACGTCGCTGCCACAGTAGCGCTACGTCAGGCGGCCCAAGACGTGCCGCCTATTTCGACACGCGATGGGCAACGCCCTTCGCCCACGCATCCATACTCTCGAGCGTCTCGAGCGTCTCGGACACCTCGCGCGGTGCCGTTGCCTCGATCCGCTCGCGCAGCGCCTTGCGCGCGCGATGTAGCCGGGTGCGGATGGTCGCCGTCGGCGCATCGAACACCTGCGCGAGCTGGGCGATGTCCATCTCCTCCCAGTAATGCAGCTCGAGCAACGTCTGTTGCGCCACCGGCAGGTGCTGGAGCGCGTCGAGCAACTGGCGGTGCTCCTGGTTGCGCCCGAGCCGGGTCCCTGCGGTCGACACCAGATCCGCGATCGAGGACAGCTCGAAGTCGAGCTTCGCGTCGTTGCGCTGACGTGTCCTGAGGACCCGGTAGAGCTCGTTCCGGGCGATCGTGAACAGGTAGGTGCGGAAGCTCGACTCGGCGCGGAACTGCTCGCGCGCCCGCATACAGGCGAGGAACGTGGACTGAGTGAGCTCGTCGGCGTCGGCCGCGCACTTGGTCTCGAAGAACCCGTAGATCGAGTCGAAGTGACGCCCGAACAGCAGCTGTCCCGCGTCGTTATCGCCCGCTCTCCAGCGTGTCAGCAGCGCGATATCGTCGGCGTCGGTCACGCCGGGCGACCTTATCAGCAGTTCGGGAAATCCCGAATCGACGGTAAGTTCTGCCACCCGTGGTCCAGCCACTGGAGACGGTCGTAGTGCGACAGAATGGTGGCCAATTCATGACGGTTGGATGCTCGCGTTTGCGATTTTTTCCGTGCATGGTCCGCCTGTCATGAACTCCCTTCCCGAGCTCGGAACCCTGCGGGCCGAGCTTCGCGCCGCTGGTCTCTTCGAGCACCGGGAACTGCGAAGCTGGCTGAAGCTTCTGTTTTTACTGTCCGTAGTCGCCGCCTGCATGGCATCGATGGCGGTGTTTGGGCCGTGGGCGGCGCTCCTCGCGATCCCGGTCGCCGCGGTGTTCGCGACTGCGACCGCGATGCTCGGCCACGAGGGGAGCCATCGCAGCTTCTCGAGCTCGCCGTTCCGCAACGCGGTCCTGGTTCACCTGGCGTTCCCGCTGTTCGGTGGCCTGGGCGCGCTGTACTGGCACAACAAGCACGACCAGCTGCACCACGGCCATCCCAACGTCGAGGGCAAGGATCCGGACATCAAGCCGTTCCCGTTCGTGTCGTCGCGCGGCGATCACGAGAACAGCAGCAAGGGCGAGCGCTGGTTCCAGCGCACGTTCCAGCGCTGGGCGTTCTGGCCGATGACGACGCTGATGGCGCTCGGCATGCGGCGGTCGTCCATCCTGTACCTGATTCGCTATCCCAAGAAGCATGGCTTCACCGGCGCGTGGTTCGCCGAGGCGGCTTGCTTGACGGCACACTACGTCGGCTGGCTCGTGATCCCGTCGCTGATCTGGGGACCGCTCGTCACGCTGGCGGTCTATGCACTGCTCTGGGGTGGCGTGGGCATCGCGCTCGCGCTGGTGTTCGCCCCCGCCCACATCGGGCTGCCGATCGTCAACGAGCAGCACAAGGACTGGCTCCACCAGGTGGAGACCACGCGCAACCTCGAGCTGCCGCGCGTCATCTCGTTCTTCTTCATCGGGCTCGACTACCAGGTCGAGCACCACATCTTCCCGAAGATCCCGCACCAGCACCTGCCACGCGCCGCGGAGATCACGCAGGCGTGGTGCCGCCGTCACGGCATCGCGTACCAGACCGGGCCCTATCTCGACGCGCTGGCCGACTCCGCGCGGTACATGGCCGACGCGTGGACCCGCGAGGCGCAAGACCCGATGGAGGTCCGCGCGGGCATCGTCGGGAAGCTCGCCGCTTAGCTGGCGCGACAGTCGGGCTGCGCTGTGCCCGGCTTGGTCATCACGATCTGATAGAGCTGGCCGTCCCGCGCGCGCGCGGCGCCCGCTGCGCCGAGCAGGTAGAACTTCCACATCAGGTAGAACCGACGGTCGTAGCGGTCCGAGATCTCGCTATACGTCCGGTCGAAGTTGTCCCACCACGCCATCAGCGTCGGATCGTAGTCCGGCCCGATGTTGTGCATATCCTCGACCACGAACAGGCCCTCGACCGAGCGGCCGATCTGCGCGATCGACGGCGCGACCGCGTTGGGGAAGATGTACTTCTCGATGAACGGCGTGCCATGGCGGAGGCTGCGGTTGTTCGCGATCGTGTGGACGAGCGCGACACCGTCCTCGACCAGGCAGCGATCGATGACTTGCATCATGTCGCGATAGTTCTTGGGGCCGACGTGCTCCATCATGCCGACGGACATCACGCGATCGAACGTGCCGCGGACGTCGCGGTAGTCGCACAGCCGGAGCTCGACATCGAGCCGCTTGCCGCGCGGTCCCCACAGCTCGTTGCCAAGCGCGAACTGATCTTTGGACAGCGTCACGCCGAGCACCGAGCAGCCGTAGCGCTCCGCCGCCCAGCTGGCGAGCCCACCCCAGCCGCAGCCAAGGTCGAGCACGCGCATCCCGGGACGCAGCCCGAGCTTGCGGCACACCAGATCGAGCTTGGCCTCCTGCGCCTCGTGGAGCGTCTTTGCATCCTTCCAGTAGCCGCAGGTGTAGACCATGCGCTCGTCGAGCATGCGGGTGTAGAGGTCGTTGCCGATGTCGTAGTGCGCCTCGATCGATGCGCCGGCGCGGGCCTTGGCCTGGAGATTCAGCAGCATCGCCTTGACGGTCAGCGCGCGCAGCCGCCAGCTGCCGAGGATCTTCTGCTTGAGGTTGGCGCGCATGATCTTCTCGATCGTCTGGTCGAGCGCATCGGTCTCCCACCAGCCGTCCATGTAGGACTCGCCGAAGCCGATCGAGGCGTCGCGCATCACGCGATCGAAGAACCGCGGGTCGTGAATCCGGATGTCCCACGGGCGCGTACCGCCGAACTCGATGTCCGCGAGCCCGAACAGCTCGCGCACGATCGACTCCGCCTCGTCCGCGCGCACGAGCGAGGCCTGGACAGCCGGCAGGATGCGCCCGAACAGGCCGCGCATGGAGGTGGGCGGCGGAACCTCCCGGTTCTCGTGTAGCATCCGGGGTTGGTCTCACGGGCCCGGGTGCGACACAAGCGGAACCTCCTCGTGGTTCCTCGGTACGTCAGCTGGCCGCGGCGGCCTTCGCCTCGGCGGTATCCGGGATGTGCTCGTTCCGCTTCATCAGGATCGGCATCAGGTACATCGCGACCGCGCCGAACACGTTGTGGTCGGGCTCGAGCATCTTGCCGATACCCTGCGCGGTGATCAGGGCGACGAACACCAGCATCATGTCGGTCACGGGACGGACACGGTACTTGCGACCGATCGCGAACATCTCGCCGATCAGCTCGCCGTACTCGAGCTTCGCGACATCCTTCGCGCGGAACTTGGTCGCGAACGCTTCGACCTCGACGCGCAGCGCGTCCCAGTCGACCGGGCCGAGGTACTGGTGGAACCGCTTCAGGTGATTGACGAGATCCTCGGGCGTGCCCATCGCGAGGCACTTGGTCATGTCGATGAACTGGATCAGCACGTCCTCGTGCAGCAGCTTCGCGAGGCCGGCATCGAAGATCACGAGCGTGCCGTCGTCCTGCACCACCATGTTGCCGGGATGCATGTCGGCGTGCACGAAGCCGTCCTCGAAGCACATCTTGAACATGCTCATCCGCACGACCTCGGCGAGCTTGCGACGGCGCTCGGGCGGCAGGTCCGCGGGTAGGGCGTCGACCTTGGTGCCGCGCACGAACTCCATCGTCAGCACGCGATGCGTGCTCAGCTCGGCGAACACCTCGGGGAACGAGACGTTCGGGCGGCCGTGAAAGTTGTTGCGAAACCGGGTGTAGTTCTCGGCCTCGAGGCGGAGGTTGGTCTGATCGTGAATCGCCTCCGTGAAGTGCTTGGTGTGCCCGACCGGGTCGTTCATCCGCCACTTCGGACGCAGCGCGAACAGCCGCGCACCGCCGAGCAGGATCGCCTGATCACGCTCGACCTGCCGGCGCACCCCGGGGCGCAACACCTTGACCGCGACCTCGCGGCCATCGGAGAGGAACGCGCGGTGAACCTGGGCGACGCTGGCGGCGGCCACCGGCTTCGCGTCAAACTGCTTGAACAGCTCCGCCAGCGGGCGCTTGAAGTCACCCTCGATCGTGGCCTTGACCTTGCGGAACGAGAACGGCGGCAACCGGTCCTGGAGATGGCGGAGCTGATCGATGATCTCGGGCGCGAACAGGTCGGGCCGCGTGCTCATGACCTGGCCGAGCTTGATGAACGTCGCCCCGAGCGAGGTCATCGCCTGCCGCAGCATCCAGCCACGCAATGTGCCGAGCGCACGGGCGCGCCGCGGTCCCCACACGAACAGCGCGATCCCAAGCCGGGCCAGTCCGTAGAGGACGCCGCACACGACCACGACGAGGACGAGCCACAGAAAGTGGAGGAAATTACCTGGCCAGCGGAGCACGGCGGCAGATGGTGACACACAAGCACGTGCCTCTGGGGTGCGCATGGGGCTCGCGCGCACGGCCGGGCGACCGAGTATCTGCCGGTTACGAAAGGCTCGGGGCTCGCCGGCCAAGACCGTCGGCGTCCTCCGCAAGAACCACTACTTCAGGCGACAGCAACGACGCTTCGACGGCGCGCCGGATGATAGAGACCATCCTCGCCACCGAGGAAGAGCATGCCGACGACACGGCGAAGCTGCTGTCGCGTCAATTGGTAGGGCCGTTACGGGTTGATCGCGGTCACGACCCAGCACGACGACGGCGCGAGTACACCGTCGGGCGTCACGTACTGCGCGAGGCCTTTGCGAAGCGCGGCGGCGATCTCGTCCTTGCGCTCGACCGCGGCGGGACCGGCCAGCCGCACGATCTCGCCCGCGGGGCCGAGCTGGAGCGCGAACTCGACCGCCTCGTCGACGGTGGCCCCGATGAACATCGGCGCATCCGAGCGCTCGAACGTCGGCTCGCGAAACCCGGCGGCGAGCAGCTGATCGCTGACGACGTCCGGAGATGACTGCGAGAACGGACCCGGACCGCACGTCACCTGATCCCGCTTCGGCGGATCGCCGAGCAGCTCGCGAACCACGAGCTCGGAGGCGTGGAGGCACTCGTTCGCCTCGCGGTTACGCCAGGTGACCGCGCACAACGTGCCGCCGGATGCGAGCGCCTTGCGGATGTTGGAGAACGCGCGCACCGGGCTCGAGAAGAACATCGTGCCCATGCGCGAGAACGCGTGATCGTAGGGGCCACCGGGCACCGCCTCTTCGACATCCACGACGTCGAACCGGAGGTTCTCGATCCCGGCGGCTTCGTGGCGCGCGATCTCGAGGAACCGCTCCGCCGCATCGATCCCGACCGCGAAGCCGGCGGGGCCGACCAGGCGCGCGAGATCCTGCGTGGTGTCACCGTAGCCACATCCGACATCGACCACGCGAGCGCCGGCGCGAGGTGGATGGCGCGTCATCGCGTAGGTGCCGTGGACGCCGAGTCCGCCGCAGATGATCGAACGGAACCGCGTGAACTTGTCGAACAGCACCGTGTTCCACGCTGTGATCGCCTCGCGATTTCCCTCGAGCATGCCCGGAGCATATCCCGATTTCAAAGGATCGCGACCGCGCTGCGTACGGTGTGGCATGGAACAGCTGCGAAGCTACGAGCTCGACGGCAAGGCCAACACGGTACTCGCGTCGCTTGCCGGCGCGATGCGCTTTGTCGCCGTCATCCACGTCGTGCTGGGCGCGATCTACGGCGTGGTCACCGTGCTGGGCGTGATGTCCGGTCACGTCGCCGCGACGCTCGGCGGCGCGCTGCAAGCGATCTATTACCTCGCGCTCGGCGTGATCCTGTCCGGTGCGGCGGTCTACTTCCGCAAGATCGTCGACAGCCACGGACAGGACATCCCGTACCTGATGGTCGCGCTCGATCGCCTGCGCCGGTACTTCAACCTGCAGCGGATGATCATCTTGATCTTGCTTGGCCTCGCGCTCGTGGCGATCGTGCTGGCCGTGCTGCTGATGCAGCGCTGAGTCCGCCGGCTGGACGCGACGTCCGGCGATCGGCCGGACCCGGACGCGAGGCGCGTGTGATTTCGCGCAACTGGCGAGGCCCCGGCCTTGCTGCATGCGGCGGTCATGCGGTTCCTGATCCTGATCTTCACCCCGTGGCTCGCAACTCTCGCGTTCTGGTTCCTGTTCGTCGCGTGCATCGATCAACCGATGCCGCCGAGCGAGCCGCTCGCGCGCATCCTCACGATCTGGGATCCGCTGGCGTGCGGCGAGCCGCACCGCGTCGTGATCGAGCTCGAGGACGAGGATGGCGAGAACATCAGCGGCTCGACGCCGTGCGCGGTCGGCAGCCTCGCGCTCGATGCTCCGCACCTGGGCGTCTACTGGGGGCGGATCTACGCGTGGCAGCTCGAGGCGGATCCGCAGATGCGCTCGGTGATGCCGTTCCGGCTCGCGGTCGATGACCCGGTGGTGCGCGGGCTGGTGGCGACGCCGCGATGAGCCTACGCGGCGATCGGCTCGGCGCGCGGATCGAGGCCCCGGGCGGTGAGATCGCGCACGATCGCGGGCTCGATCTGGAAGCGATCCAGCACCGCTCGCAGGCGCGCGCGCGCCGTCGCGTCATAGCGTTGCACGCGCTTGCCGAGGATCAGCTCGTTCTTTGCCGAGTGCTCCCAGCCGACCAGCTCCGTCACCGTTACCTTGTAACCGTGCGCCTCGAGCGCGAGGCCGCGCACGACATTCGTCAGGTGCGAGCCGAGCTCCCGGCGGTGCAGCGGATGCGCGAACAGCGTGATCGGCGGTGCTCGCGATCGCGATCGCGATCGCGTCGTCGGTCGCGGTGTCACACGCGTGCAGCGCTGTCACCACCTGGGGGCGGGCCGGCAGCTCGATCGAACCGATCGCACCGGTCGCGACGCGGAACCGCTCGTGACCGAATTGCGCCGCGCGTGCGGCCGCCTGCTCGGACAGCTCGGGCCGGGCCTCGATCGCGAGCAGCGAGCCTTTGCCGGCGGGGCCGAGCACCAGCTCGTAGACCAGCGCGCCGAGGTAGCTCTTGCCGGCGCCGCAGTCGACGATCAGCGGGTCGGCGGTCCGTGCGAGCGCGTCGTCGAGGGCAGGGCGCAGCAGGTTCAACAGGTGCCGGATCTGTTTCAGCTTGCGGCGCGCATCGGCGTTGAGCTGGCCCTCGCGGGTGAGCAGGTGGAGCTGCTTCAGCAGCTCGATCGACATCCCCTTTGGAACATCAGGATCGGTACGAGGATCGTGCGGGGGCTTCGGCACCGCGCGCACTCTAGCTCACGCCGGGGCGCGGGCTCGTCAGTGGACCTGGCGATCCCACGCCGCCGCCCACTGCGCCTCGATCGCGGCATTGCCGCCGGAGCCGCGTCCCGGGATCGCCATGTACGTGCGGCCGTTGCGGGTGGTGATCGTGACCGCGCCATCCTCGTCGACCGCGAGGCGGGTGACCGCGGCCGTGCCGCTCGCGAGCTCGGCGGACAGCCAGCTGAGGCCGCCGTGCTCGGAGACCCGCCCGGCTGGCGTTTCGGTGACCACCAGCGAGCTCACCTCCCCCGACTTGCGCGTGGTGACGGCGACCGAGAACGCGGTGCCGGCGCGCGTGATCGCGAACGACACCGTCCGATCGCGCGTGACCACACTGTCGATCGAGTCCGCCGCCGCGAGGGTCTCCGCGAGCCGGCGCTGAGCAGTTTTGGGCGATGCGACCTCGAGCAGGGTGAGCAGGATGATCCACATGTGCTGCGATAACTTCAACCTGCGGACCAGGTACGGACCCGAGCGATGTCATGCGGTTGACCCGCGCTGTGGCCGGCTGAACACGTGCGCCACCGAACCGGGGACACGCGACATTTCGGGCTCGTCAAAAGTCCGTCGGGTCGAGTTGCACCGAGGAATTCGGGCTGCAACGATGGTCGGGATGGAGTGGTTCGCCCGGGCAATCGTGGCTGGCACGATCGCGGTCGCCGGGGTCGGGACCGCGGAGGCGCAGGACAAGCGCCGCCCGAACGATGGGACCGTGCTCGCGGCGACCGATCTCGGTTGGCCGGTCGGCACCCGGTCCGCGCGCGCGACCATCGGGACCGAGGTCCGCCGCCAGCCGTCCCGCACCGAGCGGTTCGGCAAGCTCGCCGCAGGCACGCGCGTGCGCTGGAAGCAGATCGTCGCGTCCCACGATGCCTGTCGCGCCTACCTCGAGATCGAGCCGCGCGGGTGGTTGTGCGCCCGGGACCTCGAGCCGAGCGAGCTCGATGCCGCGCCAGTCGCGACCGTCGACCCGGCCAAGATCGTCGCGCGCGCGCTGGCCAGGGTGTTCACCGCGGTCGAGCCTGGCGCTCGGACCTCCGCCACGGGGGGCGACCTCCGGCGCAAGCAGGGCAAGCGACTGGCCGGGCCGACGCTGCTGCGCTGGACCGGGCACACCGTCACCGTGGGCGGCGCGCTGTTCGCGCGGACGATCCACGGCTACGTGTCCGCCGGTGGCGTGCGGACGCAGCCGACGTCGCGGTTCGAGGGCGTCGACCTCCAGCAGCCGGGCGCGGTCTGGCCGTTCGCGTGGGCGGTTCCCCGCACGCCCGCGCCCCACGTGGGCGTGCGCGCGGCGCCGCGCGCACCGGCCCACGAGGTCCGCCACATTGATCGGCGGACCATCGTTCCCGTGCACGAGACCCAGAACGGCTTCGTCCGGATCGGGGCGGACGAGTGGGTCGCGCTCGCGGAGCTCCGGATCGCGCGGCCGTCTAACCGCCCGGAGGGCGTGCGCCCCGATGAACGCTGGCTCGATGTCGACCTCGATCAGCAGGTGATGGTCGCATACGACGGCGAGCAGCCGGTGTTCGCGACGCTGGTCTCGACCGGCAAGGGCAAGTCGACGCCGACCAGCCTGCACCGGATCCGCAAGAAGCTCGCGACCACGCGGATCAAGAGCCCGCCGATCGCGCTCGGCACGTGGGACTTCAAGGACGTCCCGTTCTTTCTGGAGTTCCGCAAGTACTACGCGATCCACAGCGCGTACTGGCACGACGGCTTCGGCGATCGCCGCAGCCACGGCTGCATCAATGTCTCGCCGCGCGACGGCCGGTTCCTGTTCGGGTGGACCTTTCCGCAGGTGCCCGAAGGCTGGCTGCAGGGTGATGCGCGTTCCGAGGAAGGCACGCCGATCCGGCTGCGCGATCGCAAGGTCCCGAACCCGCCGTGGACCGAGTTCGACGTCGAGCCACCCGTGCCGACGAAGCTGACGATCGCTGCGGACGCGCTCGCGGCCGATCCCGCGCCCGCGCCCGCCGTCGCCACCGAACCGATCAGCTCACCCGACTGAGCGCGCCGCGGCGATCGCCGCCTGACGCGCGCGGAACGCTCGGGTCTTGACCGCGGCGACCGACAGCCCGAGCTCCTTGGCGATCTCGGTCTCCGTGCGGCCCTCGCCATAGCGCTTCCAGAACACGGCGGGATACTTCGCGCCGAGCTTGGCCACTGCTTCGGCCACCGAGCCGACCTCGGCGCGGGCGATCACCTCGTTCTGCAGATCGCTCGCGGCAGGCTGACGTTCGAGCAGCGCAGTGCCGTCCTCGTCGACCGTGCCGCTCGCCGGAATCTCCCGGGCGAGACGCCGCTGCCGGCGCAGGAACATCAGCGCCGCGGTCGCGGTCACCCGGTACAGCCACGTCGAGTACCGGGAGTCGCCGCGAAACGATTCGCGGTACCGGTGCGCCAGGAGCATCGCGTCCTGGGTGACGTCCTCGGCATCCTGTTCGTCCCTCACGTACTTCATCGCCACACTCCGTACATACGCGCGGGTCCGATCAAGATCATGCTGCTCTGGCGTGTTCATCGAGCCCTCCTTGTGACAGGGCCTTACGCACCGATTGAGCCAAGTCGTCCAGGTCGCAGGACAAACAGTCTCGAATACTTGGGTGGGGTCCGGGCATCGAAAGCGTCCAGGAGGCTGGACAGTGTCTAGACGGCTGGACAGACTGGATTCGATGCCCGACGTCATCCGCCACGTGTTGATTGCCGACCGCGATCGGGCGGCGATCGCGCATGCCCAGGCCGCGCTCGTCGGCATGGATGTCGAGGCGGTCGACAATCCGCCGGCGGCGCTCGAGCGGGTGACCGGGTCACCGTTCGATGCGGTGCTGTTCGATCCCACGCTCGGCGCCGAGCTCGGCAGCGACGCCGAGGATGGCGCGCTCGCACTCCTCCACCGGATGCGGACCGTCGCGCCCGACACGGTGGTCGTCGTGTGGAGCGAGCACCCGACCGTCGGGTTCACGGTGCGCGCGATGCGAGCTGGCTCGCTCGACGTGCTGAAGAAGAGCTCCGAGCTCGCCGAGATCCGCTCGGTCGTCGAGCGCGCGATCGCCCACGGCGCCCTGGCGCGCGAGGTCCGCCGGCTGCGCGGCGAGGTCGAGCGCGCCCGCGGGCTCGGCGAGGTGGTCGGCGAGTCGGCGCTGATGCGCCAGCTGCTGGCGATGATCGATCGCGTCGCGGCGTCCGATGCCACGGTCCTGATCGTCGGCGAGAGCGGCACTGGCAAGGAGCTGCTCGCCCGCACGATCCACCGGGTCGGCCCACGCAAGGACGGGCCATTCGTCGCGTTCGACTGTTCCGCGCTCACCCCGAGCCTGCTCGAGGCCGAGCTGTTCGGGCACGAGAAGGGCGCGTTCACTGGTGCCGCGCGGGCACGTCGCGGCCTGTTTCGCGAGGCCAACGGCGGGACGATCTTCCTCGACGAGATCGGCGACATCGACGCCACGGTGCAGAACAAGCTGCTGCGCGTGCTGCAGGAGCGGGAGATCAAGCCGGTCGGCGGCGACCGCCCGGTCGCGATCGATGTCCGCGTCGTCGCCGCGACCAACAAGGACCTCAAGGGCCTGGTCGCGCGCGGTCAGTTCCGCGAAGACCTGTACTGGCGGCTCGCCGTCGTCCCGATCCAGGTCCCGCCGCTGCGCGAGCGCAAGGAAGACATCCCGGCCCTCGCCGCGCACATCCTCGCCCGCCGCCGCGGTGCCGCGAAGTCGTTCGCCGGCAACGAGACCCCGTACCCGACGCAGGTCACGGCCAAGGCGCTGCAGCGGCTCCAGACGTACCGCTGGCCCGGCAACATCCGCGAGCTCGAGAACGTGCTGTCGCGCGCGGCGATCCTGTGCGACGGCGAGATCATCCGGTCGCATGACCTCGACATGCTCGGCCTCGAGCGTCCGCCGGGCGCGCACAGCGCCTCGTCCGGCGAGGACGACCGCGTCGAGCTCGCACCGATCCAGCTCGAGCGGCTGGGCGACGGCGAGACCTTGAAGGACATCACGGATCGCACGCTGCGCACCGTCGAGCGCGCCGCG
>JBBJLY010000006.1:0-77245 GCA_037720695.1 Kofleriaceae bacterium
GGCCGACCAGCACGTTGTCGGGCTTGAAGTCGCGATGCACGATGCCCGCGGCATGTCAGCAGTCAGGAAGAAGAAGTTGATTCCGGCGTCGTACGCGGCGCCGATGGTGTCGGGATCGTCGACGATCCCGACGCAGAACGGGCTCGCAGAGAGCGTGCCGATCGCGATGCGATCCGAGAGCCGCGGGAGCTTGTATTCCATGCTGACGAACCTAGAATTGCACCGTCGGCCGCTGATGGTCGGCGTGTTTCACACGCAACGTACAAGGGGAACGAGATGAAGAAGGACAAGAAGGACGGCAAGAAGCTGCTCGCGCTCGGTCGCGAGACGGTGAAGAAGCTCGCCAACGGCGACCTCGCGCAGGTCAACGGCGGCACCAGTAGCTGCCTGCCACCTCCTCCGGCCAAGTCGTAGTCCCACCCGCAACGTAGAAGGGAATCGAGATGAAGAAAGACAAGACCCCCAGGAAGCTGCTCGCGCTCGGTCGCGAGACCGTCAAGAAGCTCGCCGACGCCGATCTGGCGCAGATCAACGGTGGAGGCAGCTGCCTGCCGCCGCCGAAGCCCGCTTCGTAACGACCGCGACACGACCGCAGGCCGCGCAGGTCACCAGTCCGGTGGCAGCGCGGCCTTTGCTTTTGAGCCGACGATCTAGGGTTGGTCGGTCGGCGCGGCCGGCGTGGGCTTGGGGTCCCGCGGCGGATAAAAGAACTCGAGCGGACGACGGAGGAACCTCCGCAGCACCGCGAACGGCAGCGTGCGACGCTCGAGGCTCGGCACCTCGCGAGCGCGCAGCGCGACGACCAGCGCGAGCGCGAAGCTGACGCCGAAGTTCAGGAGGCCGATCACGGCGATGCCGGCGCACGCCCACAGGAACGGGCCGAGGCCCGCGCCGTCGATGCCGAGCGAGGACATTGCGAGCGTCAGCGTACCTGCCGAGAGCGTGACGTGGCGGACGTCGAGCCCGATGCCGATGAACGTGGTGATCACGGGCACCATGCCGAGCAGCAGACCGAGCGCGACCGAACCACCGAGACCTGCGGCCTGGTGCTCGAGCCAGCGCGCCGACCGCGCCATCCGTTCCTTGCCGAACCGTTTCCCCCACCGGTGATGCTCGATCGCTTCAGGGATCTGGCGATAGACCAGCCAGTTCTCGAACCAGCCGGCGGCGAGGCTCGACATCCAGAGCAGCACGCCGGTCAGCGCGGCCCACAAGATGGTCCACGAGCCGATCGGATCGAACGAGTGCAGCTTGCCGGCCGCCTTCACGGGGGAGAGGAACGAGCCGCCAGTGACCGCGGCCCACGCGAGATCGAACAGCAGTGACGTCACGATGACGGCGCCGATGTTGCCGATCGCCGCGGCGAACTGCGACCGCGCGATCCGGGCGATCAGTGGCACCAGCTCGTCGAGCCGGCCCGGCCCCGCGCGATCGCGAATCGTGCCGGCAAGCGCGGCGGCGGTCATCGACGGTTGCTTGGTCGCGAGCGTGAAGCCGAGCAGCTGCATCACGACGAAGCTGGCGGCGTAGATGCCCGACGACGCCAGGCCCTCGATCAGCGGGGGGATCTTGTCGGGTCCGTGCGGCACCATCAGCTTCAGCACCGCGGTCCCGCAGGTCAGCACACCACCGCCCGCGGCCGAGCCGAGCATCGCGAAGTACTCGCGGCGCGACGACGTCACGTAGTGCTCGCCGGTCCTGCCCGCGCGCTCGATCACCTTGCGCGCGAGCAACCGCATGTTGTCGCTCATCAGCTGGAGGAAGCTGCGGCCTCCCACCAGCCCGCGCCCGACCGCCGCGATGACCGCGCGGATCTCGTACGTCGGCTCGAGGCGATCCTGCGCGTCGACGAACGGCAGCAACAGCTCGATCCGGGCGAGGCCCTTCTCGATCGTGTCGATCGAGTACACGACGTCGATCGAGACGCCGCGCTCCTCCAGCGCGTGCTTGACCTTGTCGAGGTGGATGCGCGACGCCGCGATCAGCTCCGGCATCTGCATGGGCTGCGCGCGGGTCAGGTGATACAGCGGCGAATCGCGCACGGTGTCGTGGGCGCCGCGCGCGCGGAACGCCTCGGACAGGCCGAGCGCCGCGATCCGGGTGGTGATCAGTCCGACGGCGTCGAGGATCGAGCTGCGTACTGGCTCCCAGGCCGCTCCGCCAGCGGCGGCGACCCGATGCAGGAGCGGATCCGCGGCCGGCCCCAGCCACTTGAGATCGTCGATCGAGCGGATGATCCGCCCGGCGAGGTTGAACAGCTCGTTGTACGCAGGCGCCTCCGGCAGGAACCTGCGCGCGAGCCGGTCGGTGGTCTCCGCCAGGAGCCCACGGTCGTTCGGCAACCCGATCTCGCCGAACAGCTTGATCCCTCGCGGCTGCGACAGCACCGCGTGGACCGTGGTCTGGAACCGGCGGCGGGCCGCGGGGATCCGCTCCAGCGCGTTGACCAGCATCTCGAGCCGGTTCAATGCCGGGTGGTTCGCGCTGCCGGGGATCGTAGGGCCGGCGACGACGAACCGGCCGAGTTGCTCGAGCGCGGTCAGCAGATCGGCGAGCGGCGCGTCCGTCCGGCACTTTGCCAGGATCACGCGGAGGAGCGGGCTCGCCTTGGTATCGACCGCGCCGATCAGACGCAGGAATTCTTCGCGAGGCGGCAGCTCGTCACTGGGCGGACCGACGAGGCTGGGATCGTCGGCCACAAAGGCGAAGGCGTCCTGGGAGGCCATCCGCCGGTGACTCTATCACCGACCATCGTTCCGCTCTCCGGTCACGTGCACGTCGACACGTGCGATTCGAGCCTACTCGAGGACCTTGCACAGGTGCTCGCGACGTGACAGGCGCGCACCGGCGCGCCAGATCACGAGCCCGTAACGGTCGACCTGATGGTCGTCTCGGCCCTCGACATCGTGCCAGCGCGCCGCGAGCTCGCGCCAGCCGAGAAACCCGCGTGAGCGGTGCAGCCACGGATCCTCGAACACGACACCTGCGCGCATGTAGCCGATCGCGATCACCCAGTGGCCCGCGCGCCAGTGATCGGCGTAGCCACGGCGGTTGCCCCACGCCTGCAGCATCATCATCACGGGACGCCGCGCGTCGAGCGTGCGCCGGAGCTGAGCGTCGGTCATGCCGCGCACCTCCTCGGTCTCGAGCCCGTACGCGCGCGCCGCCCGCACGAGCTGGACCGGATCGCTGCCGGCACGGGTCAGCCGCATCCGCGTCGCGACCTCGTGCTCCCACTCGGGACCGACGCCGTAATACGCGCACACGGCGAGCAGCGCGGCGGCGCCGCACGTCCAGTCCTCGCGTTGCCGCACGGAGGGCAGCGCGACCTTGATCGCGCCCCGCGAGATCCGGTGATAACCACGGGCCACGCTTGACCATACACGGCCGATGCGCGGGCTCGTGTAGTCAGAGGAGCTGGCGCCAGCCGAGGATCACGAGCGGCGCCGGCGGCGGCTTCTCCGAGTGGATCGCGAGCTCGAGCTGCGCAACCGCGCCGTTGGGTCCGTGTCCCTCGACCCGGATCACGACCGTGAAGTCCTGATCCACACCCGACGCGAAGCCCGTGTCGTCGCGATTGTTGAGGATCGTGACGCTGTACCAGGCCTGCATGTCGGCCGACATCAAGTTGCCGAACGTGCCCGGCGCGATGTTGTTGCCCGGGATCCCTGGCGGCGAGACCGGCGCGGTGTTGCTCGGCGACACGAACGCCGTGTAGCCACTGACCGGGTGGACGATGTCGCGGAGGTACGCCATCGCGGCGGCGACACCGCTCTCGGCGGCATAGGTCGCGATCGCGCTGAACCGATCGGTCTGCGCCTGGCGAACCGAGCCCTGCACCGAGACGACGGTCAGCCCGGCCAGTACGGTCAACGCGCCGAGCACGATCACCGCAAGGAACAGGGCATTCCCACGCTCAGGCTTCCGGCGACCCCACATGACCTCCCAGCGTACCCCAGTCTGCGCGCCGATTCGGATCTACTTGCTGGCAATCCGGATCATCAGCTCTTGATGCGTTTGTTCTCGGGATCATAGAGCGGCTTCAGTGAGGCGATCGCGGGATAGCGAATTCCAGCGATGTCGACCTCCCAGCTGCCCGCGTCGAGGTACTTCTGGTCGATCGGGACGCCGGGCTCGGCCGCGATCATCGCGAGTCCGACCGCCCCGCCCAGGGTGTGGCCATACGACGCCGCACGGATGTACCCGGCCTCGCGCCCGTCGCGATGCACGATCTCGGCATGAAACATCAACGGCTCCGGATCCTTGACCAGGATCTGGACCAGCCGCTGTGGCAACGGGCCGGCCGCCTTCTGCGCGAGCACCGCGTCACGCCCGATGAACGGTCGCGGCTTCTTGAGATCGACCGCGAACCCGAGCCCAGCCTCGAGCACCGTGTCGGTGTTGTCGATGTCGTGGCCGTAATCGCGGTAGCCCTTCTCCATCCGCAGACTCGCGAGTGCCTTGAGGCCGGCGTGGTGCAGATCGAACGAGGTGGCGAGCGAGACGATCCGGTCGTAGACGTGCGCCGTCTGCTCGGCCGGAATGTAGAGCTCGTAGCCGAGCTCGCCGAGGTACGTGATGCGGATGCACATCACGCGCGCGAACCCGATGTCGATCTCGCGCGCATGGCGGAACGGGAACGACGCGTTCGACAGGTCCTCGCTCGTCAGCTCCTGGAGCAGCTCGCGGGAGCGCGGGCCCTGGACGTTGATCTGGCCGTAGCCGCCGGTGATATCCGTGACGAACGCATGCGCGTCGCCGAGGTGACGGCGCATCCAGGTCTCGACGTGGCGATGCACGGTATCGGAGGCGACGACCCAGAACCGATCGTCCGCCAGCTTGGTCACCGTCAGGTCGGCTTGCAGCTTGCCGGCCTCGTCGAGCCACTGGGTGTACGTGATCTGGCCCGACGCGCCGTCGACGCTGTTGGCCGAGATCGTGTCGAGCACCTGCCCGGCATCGCGGCCGGCGACCAGGAACTTCGACATGAACGACATGTCCATCAGGATCACGGACTCGCGGGCGGCGCGGTGCTCGGCCTCCCAGTACGGGAACCAGTTCTGGCGCTTCCACGACAGCCGGTCGACCTTGGGCTCGATCCCCGGGGGTGCGTACCAGTCCGCACCTTCCCAGCCGCTGACGTCCTTGAAGTACGCGTTGCGACCCGACAGCCGGTCGTGGATCGGCGACTGCTTCGCGCCGCGCGCCGTCTGCATGGTGTGCGTCGGGTAGTGGCACTTGTAGACCATGCCGAGCGACTCGACGGTGCGCGTCCGCCGGTACTCCGGGTTGGTCTGGTAGCGATGCAGGCGATCGATGTCGATCTGCGTGACGTCCATATCGGGACGCCCGGTCATGATCCAGTGCGCGAGCATGCGCCCGATGCCGCCGCCGGTCAGGATGCCGATCGAGTTGAGGCCCGCGGCGACGAAGTAGTGCTGGAGCTCCGGCGCCTCGCCGATGATCGGGCGGAGATCGGGCGTGAAGCTCTCGGGGCCGCAGAACAACTTCTTGACCCCGACGTCCGCCGAGATCGGGACGCGCTTCATCGCGGTCTCGACGTAGCCGCCCATGCGATCCCAGTCCGGCTGGATCTCGCCGAACGAGAAGTCATCGGGGATCCCGCTGACGTTCCACGGCGCGCAGATCGGCTCGAACAGGCCGATCATCAGGCCACCGACCTCCTCGCGGAAGTAGCTGTACGAGCCCGGATCCTCGAGCACGGGCCACGCCGCCGACAGCCCGGGGATCCGCTCCGTGATCAGGTAGTAGTGCTCGGCCGCCTGGTTCGGGATCGTGACGCCCGACCTCGCGCCGAGCTGCCGCGCCCACATCCCGGTGCAGTTGACGACGTACTCGGCCTCGATGTCCCCGTGGTCGGTCCGTACACCACGCGCGATGCCGCGGGCCTCGATGATCGACGTCACCGAGACGCCCTCGACGATCGTCACGCCCTGCGCCCGCGCGCCCTTCGCGAGCGCCATCGTGACGCCGACAGGATCCGCGCGCCCGTCTTCGGCGACGTAGAACCCGGCGAGCAGGTCGTCGACGTGAGCGAGCGGGAACATGTCCTTGACCTGCGCGGGGCTGATCTCGTGGACGTCGATCCCGAGGTGGCGATTGAAGGCGGAGACCCGACGATACTCTTCGAGTCGGTCCGGCTCACTTGCGACCTCGATGAAACCGGTGCGCCGGAAGCCCGTCGACTGGCCGGTCTCCGCCTCGAGCCTGCCGTACAGGTCGCACGAGTACTTGCGAAGCTCGGTCGAGGTCTGGGAGGTCGATCCGAACGTCACCATCAGGCCGGCCGCGTGCCACGTCGTTCCCGACGTCAGCCGGTCGCGCTCGAGCAGCACGATGTCGCGCCAGCCCGCATGCGCGAGGTGGTAGGCCACCGAGCAGCCGATGATGCCGCCGCCGATCACGACGACGCGGGCTCGTTGCGGCAAGGGAGTCGCGAGGTGCGGCAGGATAGCCCGTCGCACTTGTGTCGTCGCGCGATCCGTGGCAACGACCATCCATGAGCGAACATCCGACTGACTTCTCGGGCAGCATCCCGGACGCCATCACCTCGGCGATCAAGGGCCGCATCCCGGACGCCGACGTCAAGGTCGCCGGCGGTGGCGGTCACTGGTCGATCGAGGTCGTGTCGACGGTGTTCGCCGGCAAGGGCATGCTCGAGAACCAGCGCCTCGTGCTGTCGTCGATCAAGCATCTGATCAATGGCGCCAACCCGCCGGTTCACGCCGTCGATTCGCTGGTCACGCGCGCACCGACGGCTTGAGGTCGTAGCGCATCGCTTCATGGACACCCGGTGTCCCGCGCGTTTCCCGACAAAGCGGAGACCCGGGGCGATTCGCGACGAGCTAACGAGGTAGGCTGCGCCGATCCCGTGGAGAGACCATGAGCTCCGAGGCAACCAAGTCGCCCGACGTCCACAAGATCTCCGGCGACGAAGCCGAGGCGATCTGGCTACGCGACGTCTACAAGCCCCACGAACCGAACCTGACGGTGCGTGCCGTCGTCGCGGGCGCGTTGATCGGCGGCATCATGTGCCTGTCGAACATCTACGTGTTCTTCAAGACCGGCTGGAGCATCGGCGTCACGCTCACCGCCTGCATCCTCGGCTACGCGATCTTCCAGGCCCTGCAGTCGTCGAACATCACGAAGCGCCCGCTCGGCGTGCTCGAGAACAACGCACTGACCACGGTCGCCTCCGGAGCCGGCTACATGACCGGCGGTGGCAACATGGCCGCGTTCGGCGCGCTGCTGATGGTCGGCGTGATCGCGACCCCGTCGCCGATCATGATGATCCTGTGGTTCGCCGCGATCGCCTCGCTCGGCGTGTTCGCTGCGATCCCGATCAAGCGCCAGCTGATCAACAAGGAGGCGCTGCCGTTCCCCACCGGGACCGCGACCGCCGAGACCATCGTATCGATCCATTCGGCCACTGGCGGCGGTGCCAGCAAGGCCAAGGCCCTCGGCTACGCCGCGCTGTTCGGCGCGGTGCTGACCGTGTTGCGCGGCGTGCTCAAGTGGATCCCGGACGCGGTCTCGGCGCCGATGATGCTGAGCGGCCACTCGCTGATGGAGTGGACCCTCGCGCTCAAGTCCGAGGTCGTGCTGCTCGGCGGCGGCGCGCTGATGAGCTTCCGCACCGGCTGGTCGCTGCTGATCGGCGGCCTGCTGACGTACGTGTTCCTCGCCCCGGCGCTGCTCGACGCTGGCCTGATCACTGTCAATGCCAAGGGCGTGATGACCTACACCCAGGTCGTCAAGTGGACGTTCGCGCCGGGGGCCGGGTTGCTGGTCGGTGCCGGCGTGACCTCGCTGCTGCTCGACTGGCGCAGCCTCGGCCGCGCATTCAGCGGGCTGACCGGCTTCTTCGGCAAGAAGAAGGAGGGCTTCGTCGAGCCGGGCATCTCGGCCGTCGAGTCGCCGAGCTGGTGGTTCCCCGCTGGCTTCATCGTGCTGTCGCCGATCGTGATCGCGCTGATGGCGATCATGTTCCAGATCCCGGTTTGGGCCGGCGTGATCGCGGTGCCGCTCGCGGTGCTGATGGGCTTCATCGCCTCGCGAGTGACCGGCGAGACCGACGTCACGCCGACCAAGGCGCTCGGCCCGGTCACCCAGATGATGTTCGGCGTGCTAACGCCCGGCAACGTGCCGGGCAATATCATGTCGGCCAACGTCACCGGCGGCATCGGGCTTCACGCTGCGGATCTGCTGACCACGCTGAAGACTGGCTGGCTGCTCGGCGCGCGGCCGCGGCACCAGCTCTACGCGCAGCTGTTCGGCGTCATCGCCGGTGCGCTCGTCGTGATCCCGGCGTTCTTCCTCATCATCCCGGTCGCCGAGCTCGGCAGCGACGAGTGGCCAGCACCGTCGTGCGTGGTCTGGAAGGGCGTCTCCGACGCGATGACCGGCGGGCTCGCCAACCTCGGCACCGAGCTTCAGCTGGCAATGGCGATCGGACTCGCGCTCGGCGCGTTGCTGACGATCCTCGAGAAGCTCGCCCCGAAGCGCGCGAAGCCGTTCATCCCGTCGCCCAACGGGCTTGGCATCGCGATGATCATCCCGGGCAGCAACAGCATCGCGATGTTCATCGGCGCTAGCATCGCCGAGCTCCTCCGCCGCAAGCGTCGCCAGCTCAGCGACAACTACGTCGTCCCCGTCGCGTCGGGCCTGATCGCCGGTGAGAGTCTGATGGGCGTCCTGGTCGCGATCCTGGTCTCCGCCGGCGTGATCGCCAAGTAGGCTGTCCCCGCCGCGGACCGGGTGTGATGTCGCCGTGATGTCGGCTTCGCCCGCGGTCGTCCGTAGCATCGGGTGGACGTCCGTCCAGGGAGCCACGCCATGCGCCAGATTCTTCGTTCGATCGTCTTGGTCCTCGTGACCGTCACGGGCACTGCCTGTGCCGACGAGGGCATCAACAACACGACCTGTGCCGACGGCAACTGCGACCAGATCTGCCAGGGCGGCTCGTGCGACTACGCATGTCAGGGTGGCGGCTGCGATCAGGA
Organism: Kofleriaceae bacterium; assembly: GCA_037720695.1. GTDB lineage: Bacteria > Myxococcota_A > Polyangia > Haliangiales > Haliangiaceae > JABFXX01. Next base: position 9,024 of record JBBJLY010000006.1, read on the forward strand.
GTGCGCCGAGGGTGCCGAATGCAGGTTCACGTGCAACGGCGGGAACTGCGACCAGCGTTGCGATCCGGGCGCCGAGTCCTGCACGTTCACCTGTGCGGGCGGCGGCTGCGACCAGTTCTGCGGCGGTCACCCGAGCTGCAGCACGACCTGTGCGGGCCAGGGCTGCGATACGCTGTGAACGCAAAACAGCCCGTGCTTGCCGGCACGGGCTGTTCACGTCAGGCCGAAGTCAGATCAGTACGTGGCGACCAGGGACACGTTCGCGTACGTCGTGTAGCCACGCAGCATGACGTAGTAGTCGCCGGTGGCCGTGCTCGTGGCCGTGCAGGTCTCGTTGTTGCCAGTGAGGTACGGGCGGCACAGGTACGTGCTCGTCGTCGGGCGGCTGCCGAGCCGCGTGTAGAGGTCGGCATCGCCGGAGCCACCGCTGATCGAGACTCGCAGGGTCTTGCCGGCGCCCGGCTGGACGCGCCAGTACTTCGTGCTGCCGGTCGCGCCGCCGATCGCGGTCACGGGCACATTGTTGCCGAGGATCGGGTCACCGCCACCGCCACCACCCGAGTAGACGCCGTTCAGCGTGACGCCGGAGTAAGCGGCGTACGCGCGGATCCCGACCCACCAGGTTCCCGCGGCCGGGTTCGTAATCGTGCAGGTCTCCGCGTTGCCACTGAGGTACGGACGGCAGACATAGGAGGTGGTCGTCGGCTTCGCACCGGACTGGACGTAGAGGTCCGCGTCGCCCGAACCGCCGGTGATGTTGAACGTCAGCGAGGTCTGGCCGGCCGGCACGTCGAGCTTCCAGAACTTCATGTTGCCCACGGTGGAGTCGGCGAGGCCGGTCACCGGGACATTGTTCGTCAGCACGCCGTCGCCGGGCGGCGGCGGCGGCGGGGTACCGCCACAGGAGGACGGCGCCGTGCCAACAGAGATCGCGGCGAACGCGCAACCGACCGCATCCTGGGTCGCCTGGTCGTAGCCGAGCTGGCTGGCGGCCTGCTGCATCGCGAGGCGCGCCGCAGCGTAGTTCGCGCTCGCCGTCAGGATGTCGACCTGCGCCTTGTACCAGATGCGGATCGCCTTATCCATGCCGATGGCGGGCACCGGGACGGTGGTCTTGCCGCGCGGGTGCACGCCGCCCTTCGAGAGCAGACAGAACGCGAGGTTCGCCGGGCCCGAGCTGTAGTGGACGTCGACGCCACCGATGCCACTCGACCACACGTCCTTCGACGCGCCGTCGGCCGCGGGATCGCACATGTAGCGGAGCGCGGGCGGAAGGATCTCCTCGCCGATCCGCCAGGTGTCGTCCGAGACCTGCAGCGTGCCGGTGCGGCCGCCGTCGACGTACGCCTCGACGAACGCGCCGAAGATGTCGGAGTACGACTCGTTGAGGCCGCCGGACTCGCCGCTGTAGATGAGGCCCGACTCGTTCTCGGTCACTGCGTGGGTGAGCTCGTGAGCCGTGACGTCGATCGCGCGTGCCAGCGGGAAGCAGTTCTGGCTCGCGTTGCCGTCGCCGTACACCATCTGCGTCCCGTTCCAGAACGCGTTGCAGTAGTTGGTCGAGTAGTGAACCGAGCTGATGAGGCTCGCACCCGAGTTGTTGTACGAGTCGCGGTTCCAGAACACCCTGTAGGCGTCGTACGAGTCACCGGTGTTGTCGTACGCGGCGTTGACGTCGACGTCGGTCGTCGCGGCCTGACCCTCGGTGCGGCGGATCGTGCCCGGGATGGTCGTGCCGTTGTTCGCCGAGTAGGTCTGGCGATTGCGCGCGTGGTGAATCGTCGGGTGGGTCGCGAGGATCTGGTTGGTGTCGATGTCGACGTAGACCTTGTCCTTGACCGGGTCCTCGCCGCGGACGCCCTCGACCACGGTCTCGATCGCCTTGTGCAGCGTCCCCGCCTCGGTCTGGAAGTAGACGGTGCGCGTGCCGGAGACGCGGAAGCCCGCGTACTCGGCCTGCTGCATCACGCGTGACGCCGCGCCGGTCGCGGTCAACCCAGCGGCGCCGAGGCTCGGCGACAGATCGCCGCGCGCGGTGCCGTTGATCGCAAAGATCGCGCCCTTGATGTCCGCATGCACGACGAGGTCGCTGCCGATCACCGGCAGGCCGTTGTGAACATGCGTGTAGCGGAAGTGGCGGTTGCCATCCTCGTCGGTGTTGATCTTGCGGAGCACCAGGTCGGCCGGCTTCAGCCGGAACGGGGCGAGCAAGCGCGGCAATGCCGGTGCGAGCAGCGCCACGTTCTGCGTGGCGTCGTCGCTCTGCATCTCGCCGATCTTGGACAGCTCACCGACGATGAACTTCGGGACGCCGTCGGCGTGTCGTGCGAGGACCTCGGCGTCGGGACCGAGATCCGTGATCGCGTCCGCGACATCCTGGTTGTCATCGTCCTTGGTGCCGCCAACGTCTGCTGACTGGCTACAGCCAACCAACGACGTGGCAAAAATTAGAGCTCCGATTCTCAGCTGACGGCGCATGTGCCCGGGCCTGTTCATGTGAAGTGCCACACGTGCTGCGCATCATGCGCAGTGCACGGTCGCATCCTGAAAGATCCCGATAGGTAAGCCCTGTCGTCGCCAACGCGCCGCGGCACGTACGGTCGATCTGTAAGGCACGCAACCGATCGCAGTCGGTGCGTGTGGCGAGCGAGGCACCCGATGTGGGAGCGCTCCACCGCTTTCCTTTCTGCTCTGACGTTACGCATAGGACAGCAGCTGTCATCTAGCGCGTCGCGTGATCAGGAGCTCACATGCAATCGCATTGCGTCTAACTGCGACAGCTCGTCACGCTCGAAAATGCTCCCGCACCGTTCTGCCTCGGCGACGAGGTACGACAGTGCGCGCGCATGTGTTCACTTGGGCGAGATCTTCGCCCGTGGATACAGCACGATCTCGATGCGCCGGTTCTTCGCCTTGGCCTTCGAGACCGGCCGGTACTGGCTGAACGCGACCGCCGCGAGCCGCGTGGGATCGATCTTCGCCTCGTCCTGCAGGTAGTGGACGACGGTCAGCGCGCGCGCTGCCGACAGCTCCCAGTTGGTGATGAATGGCAGCATGGCATCGGGAGCCTCCAGCTTGACGACCTTGCCCTTCGCCGGCTTCTTCGGCTCGGGCTTCGGCTTCTTGACGAAGATCGGCTGGTCGTCGGTGTGACCCTGCACCCACACCTGCTTGTCGTCGACGTCCTTGAGCGCCGCGCCGACCTTGCCCAGCAGGTCGCGTCCCTTGGGCGTCAGGTCGGCCTGGCCGGTCGGAAACAGGATCTGATCGACGAGCTCGAGCCGCACCGCGCCATCGGCGGTCGTGACGTCGCCGTACTTGCCGACCACCTCGGCCAGCTTGTCCTGCAGGGCTGGCCTCGTCGGCCTTGGCCTTGAGGTCTGCCTCGTCCGTGCGCAACGTGTCAGCCGCCGAGCGCTCGGTGTCGAGGGCGGCCTTGGTCTCGGCGAGCTCGCGCTCGAGCCGCGCGACCTCCGGATCGGGCTTCGGGTTCGTGGGTGGTTTCTTGCTGCACGCGAGGAGCGCGATCGCCGCGACGGCGTGGATGCGAAGCATGGGCCGAGTGTATCGTGCCGGCATGTCCGTCACCCCGCGGGCGGTGTGCATGCGATGCCGCCGCCCGCAGACCGTCTGCTACTGCGCCGCGCTGACCCGGATCGAGACCGCGACGCGGGTCGTCATCCTCCAGCACCCGCGCGAGCGTGACATGCCGATCGGCACCGCCCGGATGGCGAGCCTGTGTCTGCCGCACGCGCAGCTCCATGTCGGGGTCCGCTGGGACGACAGCGTGCCACTCGCCGCCGCCCTCGCGGATCCGGCCCGCCCGCCGATCCTGCTCTACCCCGGCGCGGGTGCGCGCGACATCCTGCGCGAGCCACCGGTCGGTCCGGTGACGCTCGTCGTCGTCGACGGCACCTGGTCGCAGGCCAAGACGGTGGTGCGCGACAACCCGATCTTGCAAGCGCTGCCGCGGTACGCGTTCGCAGCCCCCGAGCCGTCGCAGTATCGAATTCGCAAGGAGCCGAGCGCCGAGTACGTATCGACGATCGAGGCGCTGATGCACGTGCTCGGCGTGCTCGAAGGGGACCCGGTCCCATTCCGCGCGCTGCTCGAGCCGCTGAACGCGATGGTCGATGCCCAGCTCGCGTGCCAGGAGCGGTCGCCGCAGCGCCGGATCCGGATCCCACGCGCGCACCGATCGCTCCGCACCCGGCTGCCCGACGCGCTGACCACCCGGTTCGAGGATCTGGTGTGTGTCGTCGGTGAAGCCAACGCGTGGCCGTTCCGGCTCGCCGGCACCGCGCATCCCGACGAGCTCGTGCACTGGGTCGCGCATCGTCCGGCCACCGGGGAGACGTTCTCCGCGCTCGCGGCGCCCGAGCAACCCCTGTCGCCGAGCACCTGCTTTCACGCCGGGCTGACCGAGGATCGCCTGCGCGCCGCCGCTCCTCGCGCCGCGCTGCTCGCCGGGTTCGCGCCGTTCCTCCGGCCGGCCGATGTCGTCGCATCGTGGGGCACCCATGGCACGAACCTGTTCCTCGAGAGCGGCGGCACACTGCCGGCCGAGCGGATCGACCTCCGCGTCGTCGCGCAGCGACTGCTCCAGCGCAAGCCAGGGTCGCTCGAGACCTACGCGGCGAGCCTCGGCCCGGTCGCCGAGCCCACGGTCGAAGGCCGCGCCGGTCGCCGCCTCGCGCTGATCCTCCAGCTCATCTCGGCGTGGCGCCAGCTGCCCTAGCCTTTGCGGCCCGCCGTCGCGACAGCTCGACGCCGATCGCGGCCAGCCCGTGCGCATTCGCGACCGCGAGCACGCCACCGTGCCCGCAGAACGGATCGACCACGGTGCGGCATCGGGTTGCCGTCGCGATGAACGCGACCGCCGCCTCGCACGCCGCGCTCCCCATCGCGCGCGACCAGCTCATCTCGCCGAGCGACGGCAGCACGTCGGGCGTCGAGGTGCCAGGCGCGAGGCGCAGCCCACGGCTCGCACAGATCATGTGCGCATAGGCCGGGCGCCCGAACGTCGTCGTGCCCGGCGCGACCCGGCACACCATCTTGTGCCACAGCGCGTGCGAGCCGGCGGCATCGACGCCGCACATCACCAGGTGTCCCTTGTCGATCCACCGGCCGTCGTGCTTGACGTCGGTCTGGTAGAAGATCGCGACCGCGTCGTCGGCGATCGCGTTGCACGCGAGCGTGACGGTCTCGATGAACCAGGTCCGCCAGCCGTCGACCCCGAGCTGCGGGAGCTCGCCGTGGTCGGGCAGCGAGGTGATGATCGCGTGGTCGTCGGGGAACCGCTCGCGCAGAAACGCGAGGCCATCGCCGTGGTGGACGATCCGACTCATGCGCGCAATGTACATTGCAGCTTCCATGGCTCGCCCCCCTCCACCGTGGCTGTTCGCGATCAGCTACATCCCGTACGGCGCGGTCGCCGCGTTTGGCAACCAGGTGATGCCGTACCTGGCGAAACGGGCGGGCGTCGACGTCGAGGACATCGGCTGGCTGAGTGCACTGACGCTGGTGCCACCGATCCTGCAGTTCCTCTACGCACCGATCGTCGACTTCGGACCGCGCCGCAAGCACTGGCTCGTGATCGTCTCCGTCCTCGCGGCGGGATGTCTGTTCGGCGCCTGCCTGACGCCGATCCCCGAGCAGCTCGGGCTGTTCCTCGTGCTCACCGTCGCGGCCTCCCTGGTGTCCGGCCTCGTCGGCAGCTGCAACGGCGGCATCCTCGCGACCACGATGCCCGACGAGCATCGCGGCCGTGCCGGCGGCTGGCTCAACGTCGGTAACCTCGCGGGCGGGGCGGCGGCGGCTGGCGTGATCATCTTCATGATCGGCCGCGACTTCGACCCGGTGGTCGTCGGCCTGACGCTCGCCGCAATGGTCATCCTGCCGTCGCTCGCGATCCTCGCCGTCGACGAGCCACCGCGAGAGTCGGTGAGCTCGCTCGGCGAGGTGTTTCGCACCACGCTGCGCGACGTCGGCGCGGTGATGTTCAGCCGCAAGGGCGCGTCGGGGATCCTGCTGTGCCTGTCACCGGTTGGCACCGTCGCGCTCTCGAACTACTGGTCCGCGCTCGCCGACGACTACCAGGTCTCGGGCGACCTGCTCGCGCTCGTGCTCGGCCCGCTGTCCGCGCCGCTGATCGCAACCGGCGCCCTGGTCGGCGGGTACCTGTGCGACATGTTCAACCGGCGCTCGATGTACCTGCTCGGCGGCTTGCTCACGGTCGGGTGCAGCCTCGTGATCGCCGTGCTTCCACCCACCGAGCTCGTGTTCGCGATCGGCGTCAGCGCGTATGCGCTGATCACCGGGTTCTCGTACTCGGCCTACTCGGCGACCGTGCTCGAGACGATCGGTGACGGTGGCAAGGCGGCCTCGACGCAGTACACGCTGTTCTCGGCGGCCGGCAACGCGGCGATCACCTACGTGCTCGTGATCGAGACCCGGTTTCACAAGAACTACGGCTCGGAGGGCGTGCTGCTCGCCGACGCGCTCCTGAACCTCGCGGGCGTGATCGTGATGGCGCTCGTGTTCTGGCGGCTCGGGGCGTTCGGCCGGGCGCGCGCTAAGCCGCCGTCTCCTCATCAATGATCCCGCTCGGCTTGTCGGCCGGCAGCGTGTAGCGCTTCTCGACCGCGGCACGGATCGCGGCGCGGCTCTCGGCGGCGGACGTCGCCGCGTCCTGCTCGGCGAGCTGGACCTCGTCGGCGAGCTCCTGGTCCTTGACCTCGGCGCGCAGCCACCTGGAATACTCGCCGCGGCGCAGGTGGAACAGCCAGGTGTCGTCGTCGACCCCGTCGCCGAGCTGGAGGAACAGGTGGAGGTTGTGCGCCTTGAGCTTGAGCTTGCCGTCGGCGCCGCGGAAGAAGAAGCTGCGCTCCTTGCCGAGGTTGCCCTCGATGTACTTGCGCGAGTGCCGCTTGCGCTCCGTCTTCGGCTTCTCGGTCCGGATCACGAACGCCTCGTCGGTGCCGACGCGCCAGAACAGCGCGTCTCCCGTGGGTAGCCGATCCTCGACCTCGACGCGCGGCCGGTTCAGCTTGCGGAGCTCGCACAGCTCGACGAGCGACTTGATCGGCTGGTCACCGATCGCGAGCAGCGTGTCGATCGATCCGAGGATGCTCGGCGACACGCTTTCGGGATGCACCGTCACGTAGATCGTGCCGCGCGGGCGGACGGGCAAGTCCGCGACCGGTGCCCAGTCACGCGGTAGCAGATGGTGCGCCTCGTCGACGACCAGCCAGTGCGGGCGACCGGTGCGCGACCGCAGATCGAGCAGCTTGGGCAGCAGCTGGGCGAAGAACTCGGGGCGGTGGTCGACCGCCACGCCGAGCATGTTGACCACGACGTTGGTGACCGGCTTGCGCATCACGTCGAGTAGCTCCGATATCAGCGGCGGCTGTGACGGCGCGCCGAGCACGACCGCGAAGTCGAGCGAGGTGTAGTCACCTTCTGGATCGAGGATGGTGAACTGGTAGCCCGCCGCGCACAGCCGCTCGAGGATCCCGGTGGTGAGCGTCGACTTGCCACTACCGGACGTCCCGCAGACCAGCACGTTCGAGCTGTACGGATCGATCGAGATCTGTCGATCGCCGACCTTGCCGAGGTGGATGTGATGGCGGGTCAACCTGGGCGCGACCGCGGCGAGGTCGTCCGCGATCAGGTGATCGATCAGCTCGCTGACCCCGCGGCCATGATCACCGGTGGTCACCAGATCGGCGCGCGCCTTCAGGACGTCCAGCGCGTTCGCGACCGCGACACCGCACTCGCAATGTTCGAGCAGCGCGTGATCGTTCTCCGCGTCACCGATCCCGACGACGTTGTGCCGCGACAGCCCGAGGTCGAGCAGCGCGGCCGCGAGCCCGGTCGCCTTGTTGATGCCGGACGGGAGCACCATCACGGCGCCCTTGTTGAAGATCACCTGCAGCTCGAGGCCGAGATCGAGGATGACCTGCAACGCGGTGTGCTGGTGGGGCTCCCAGGTCGCGACGATGCAGCGTCCGACCGCGACGCGCTCCGCACCGCGCCGCGTGAGCTCGGCGGCGAACTCGGGAGGCGGCGGCGTACAGACCGTCTTGATCTCCTTGGTCGCGGGCGTGTACACGAGCGCCCCGTTCTCCGCGACGATCCGGTCGAACAGCTCGACGTGCGCGAGCGCGGCGAGCAGCTCGTCGAGCTCGCGCCCGGTGACCATCACGATCTTGCGACCCGAGTCGCGCAACCGGCGGATCGCAGCCCACGTGTCGTCCTCGATGCGCCCGTGGTGCGCGAGCGTCCCATCATAATCAGCGGCCAGAGCGTGATAGCGCATGCAGTTCGCCGCCTTGCGGCGTCTCCGACACCCACATCGTGCACACCACGTGCCGAGCTGTGACGGAACCGCTCGTGCTCCGCGCGGGCGTCGGGCATCATCGAGCTCATGCGCGCGATGTTTTGCGGCCTGGTCGTGATCGCACTTGGATCTTCGGCATCCGCGCACATCGCGCTGCGCTCGCCAGCGCCACGCACCGCCGATCAGAAGGCCGGTCCGTGCGGCGCGGCCGGGTCGAAGCGCGGCCAGACCGTGACCCCGTATGCCGCGGGCGAGACCATCACCGTCGAATGGGACGAGACGGTCGGGCATCCCGGCCACTACCGGATCGCGTTCGACGATGACGGCAATGACGCATTCCAGAACCCGAGCACCCCCAACGACAACTTCGCGTCGACGCTCGCCGATCAGATCGTCGATCGCGATGGCACCACGCACTACACCCAGACCGTCACGCTGCCGACCACGCCGTGCGCGAACTGCACGCTCCAGCTGGTCCAGGTGATGACCACACAGGTCCCGTACAACTCGTTCTACTACCAGTGCGCGGACCTCACGATCGGCGACGCGCCCCGCCCGGCGACGATGACATCGGTGGCGGCTGCTCGACGGATCCGGCACCGGGCTGGGTGCGCTCGCCCTCGTGCTGGGTGCCTTGCTCGGTCGCCGGAGATCGACCGCTCGCCGGAGATGATCGACGCGCTGTGGCGGCAGGTGCTCGCCGCACCGGACGACAACGAGCTCCGTGCCGTGCTGGGCGATGCGCTGCTGGCGCGCGGTGACTCGCGGGGGGAGCTGATCGCGCTCCAGCTCCAGCCAGCGAGTCCCGCTCGCGATGCGCGGATCGATCTGCTGGTCGAGATGCATGGCGTCGAGTGGCTCGGGCCGTTGCGCGGGAGCGCCAATCGCGCCCAGTTCGCGCGCGGTTGTGTCACCCGGCTCGAGCTGCACGACAGCCTGCGTCCCAATCACCTGCTCGAGCCGAAGCTCACCGAGCCGCTGCTCGCGACCGTCGAGGACCTGGTCGCCGGCCGCGTGCACCACAATGTGTACGCCCGCTTCGTGACCAGTTCCGCGATGACCGCGCTCCGCCGGATCGAGGTGCTCGAGCGGGAGACCCTGATCGCGTTTCGCAAGACCCGCGCGGCGATCCAGCACGTCGCGATCCACGCGGTCGATCGCCGCCGATATCGCGTGGTCGACGGGACGCTCGTGCAAGCCGTCCTTGATATCTGTCTGCGCCACCCCGTGACCTCGATCGGATTCGAGCTCGGCGCGATCGATCTCGTGCTCGCGCATCCGGTCTACGCGCAGCTCTCGGGGATCACCGTGGCGACCCGCCTCACCCGCGCGATTCCACTCGTGCATCAGCTCCGGGACACGCTCGCGATCACGATCGCACCGAGCCCGAGGCTGTCGCCATGCATCGCGGGTCCCCTGTTGACGCTCGGAGAAGCCAGGCTTTCGCGCGAGGCCGGGCGGGTGACGCTGCGCGGGTGGGGACAGTGGTTTGTCGACGAGCTGGTCGCGGCGCCGCTCCAGGGCGTGCATCGGATCGAGCTCGCGGCGTCGGCGAGCGCGGCCGAGCGCGTGCGGCAGGCGATCGGCGATATCGAGCTCCAGGTCGAGCCAGAGCGCTCGCGGCTCGGTTACGTCCGTGCGCTGTCGATCCGGCCCAAGCCCCGCTGATCGGGCGAGTTTCCTGTCACGCGAAGTTCGCGCGCAACCCGGGCATCACGCGGTCGAGCGGCGCTCCATGACCAATTCGCCGGAGACCCAGTCCTCGACCGACCCTGCTGCCGTGTGGTGGAACCACAACCATCGCGCCGCGAACACGACGCCCCCGCATGACCCGATGGTCGCGATGCTGCAGCCCGAGCCGTGGCGGTGGCGCTACTCGTTCTGGGTCGGCATCATGTACGGCCCGATCCCGGTCGGTCTGATCATCGGCATCCCGTTGCTGTTCCTCGTGTTCGCGAAGTAGCTCACCGAGCAAGACCGACAGCCTCGCGCGGCTATTCGGCGAGCAGCTGCTCGATCACGGCGAGGTCGGGCTCGTTCACACCACCGGCGCGCGCGCACCGCACCTTGCCGGCCGGGTCGACGAACAGGTGGATCGGGATCGGCGGGTTGCCCTCGAGCCCGAGCTGCGAGAACCAGGTATTGGCCTGTTCGGGATCGGCGAGCCGCAGCGACGGCGGCGTGGCGGGATGATCCTTGCGAAACGTCTCGATCACCGCCGCGGACTCGTCGACCGAGACGAACACGAGGTCGAGCCCGAGCTTGTCGCGCCAGCGCACCAGGCGCGGCATCTCCTCCAGGCACGGCTTGCACCACGTCGCCCACACGTTGATCCAGCGCCACTTGCCGGCGGTCGCGGGCGGCGCCGTCGCATCGAGCGCTGGCCACGCGAAGGCCGGCGCCCCGATTGCGGTGGGATGGACATCGCAGAACGCCGCGGGCGTGGTCGCGCGACGCGCCTCGGTCTTCGCACCGTTGACGCGACCCGCGGGCTCGCCGGCCGGCTCCCGCTTGTCACATGCGGCGACCGCGAGCACGCACGGCGCGACCCACACGAACGACCTCACAGCTGACAATCGATCCATGCGACGAACGCACTCCGGTTGAGCTCGTTGGCCTCGCAGGTTCCGCCTGCACTCCGCGTCCACTGACAGAACTCGTCCTCGAGCTGTGCGAACTCCTCGCCGAGCCACAGCATGCCGACCTCCTGCTCGAGATCGGGATCCTTGAACCGCTGCTGCAGGTGCGTCATCACGGCCTCGGCACGCGCCTTGGACAGCTCGCGGTTGTGCTCGACGCTGCCCTCGGGCGAGGCCCGCGCGACGACGAAGAACCAGCTCGCGCCGCGCTGATCGCTGAACACCTGATCGACCAGCCGGACATCGGTCGGATCGAGCTCCGCCTTGTCCTTCTCGAACTGGACGATGCCGCCGCGCTCCTTCATCGGCCGGAACAGCGCGTTGAAGTCCGTGCCGCTCATCGTCGCGACGTTCTTCGCCTGCACCGGCTGGCATCCGCGCGCGGCGTTGCCGCCGACGAGCCCGCAGCTCATCAGCACGCGGCGCAGGATCCGCTTGAGCTCCGGGTTGCAGTACGCCACGTCGGAGGCCGCGGCGACCGGCGGCGCCTCGCTCGGGATCGCGGACATCTCGTCGAGCCGGGTCTCGGCGGAGCCGATCCAGGTCGCGGTGGTCGCCGCCGGGATCGCCACCAGCACGACCGCGGTCGCGATGCGTGCCGCGAGGATCATGGCGTTGCTCCGGGCTCGGTGGTGTCGGTCGGCGAGGTGACCGGGCCTTCGGCCGGCTGTTCGGTCGGCCTGTCGACCGGCTTATCGGTCGGCTTATCGGTCGGCTTATCGGTCGGCTTGTCGGTCGGCTTGTCGGTCGGCTTGTCGACCGGCTGATCGCCGTGCTCGGTGGTCGGCTTGTCAGTTGCCCGATCGGTCGCCGGCTTGTCGGCCGGCTTGTCGGTCGCCTTGCCGGTCGCCGGCTTGTCGGTCGCCTCGGTCGCCGGCCTGTCCGCTGCTGGCTTGTCGGTCGCCGGGTGGTCGATCGCGGCGCTGCCAACCGACGAGCCCGCGCCCGACGCAGCCTCGACCGGCGTCGCGCGGAGCGTGCCGGCGGCATGGCGATCGATCAGGATGCCGACCGCGAACTCCAGCCCGAGATCAACGTCCTCGTCGCACAGCTTGACGCCACCGACGAACAGCTGCGGCGTCAGCACCCGAATGTTGTTGGCGACCGACCACCGCAGCGACTTGTTGAGCCGCGACTTCGCCTCGGGTGAGCCGACGCAGGCGGCGAGCTCGGGGAACCGCGCCTTGACCAGCGTCGCGGCGGCTGTCGGATCCAGCTTGGTCTTGCGCCGGATCTCGTCCTGGTTCTCGAACGACCACGAGATCACCTCCGGCGCACGCGCACCGGCACACAGCACGGCCTCGCTGACCGTGCACGCGCCGGGATGCGTCGCCTCGGTGACCATCCAGTTGCACGTGTTGTCGAGCGGGAACAGGATCGCCTTGCGATCGAGCGCATCGTCGAGGTCCGCCGCCGCGAGCCGCTGCTCGAACGCACGGCATGCCGGGCACAGCGGATCGAGCACCTCGATCGCGGGCGTGCCCGTGGTGTGGCCATCGAGATCGATCAGCACACCGTAGGTGTCTGCGGGCTTCGGCAGCGCATCGCACGTGCCGACGAACCGTCCGTGGTCCGGCGCCATCGCGAGGTACAGCACGACCGGCAGCACCACGAACGCGACGCCGATGGCGAACGCGATCGCGAGGAATCGGGTCGAGGTTGTCGGCGCGTCGAGCGCGGCCGCGAGCACGCGAGCGCTGTCGTCGCTGGATTCGCTGGTCGGGCTCGCCGGGTCGAGCGCGGCGCTCGAGCCGATCAGCTGGGTCGATGCGAACGCCGGATCAGCACCCGCGTGCGCGCGTGGGCCCTGGCCACCGGCCCACGCCGGATCGGCACCCGCATCGCGCGAGCCCGCATCCTGCGGAACGCGCCGATTCGTGCGGTTCGCCGCTTGCGGGTCACGACGCGCGATCGGCTGCTCCGCCGCACGCAGGCGGACGGCGCGCCGCCACAACACGATCGCACCCACGAGCGCGATCCCACTCGCAGCGTAGATCGCGATGCACAGCTTGCAGGTGGTGCCGAGCTGCGACAGCGAGATCACCGCCATCACGAGCGACATCACCGCCGGCAGCGCGGTCGCGAGCACGAGGAACGCGGTGGCCCGGGGATCGTCCTTGCGGCGCGTGACGATCAGATCGATCGAGAAGAACGCGATGAACGCGAACACCGACATCGCCGGCAGCGAGATCGGGATGCCGCCCCACACCGTGCGGCGGAACAGCGACGAGTAGGGGCTCATCATCGCGACCTGACAGCCGGACTCGCCGGTCTCCTTGCCGAGGCCGGGAATGAACGAGCAGTGCAGGCTATGGACCTGGCGATCGAGGTGCTGGACGAAGTCGTACGTCGACAGCCCGGCGAACACGAGGCCGACCACGGACGCGACGAGGACGATGATCAACGCTGGATGAACAGCTCGCTTCACGGTGTCTCCAAAGGCGCATCGTCCCACGTGATCTCGCCTCACGACACCGCGGAATCGGCTTACAACCGCAGCGCGACACGCACCTCGTCGGGCGTTTTGCCCCGCCACCAACGCGCGTGATTCTCGACGGTGGTGAGCGTTCGCGAGTCCATTCGATCGCAGCACAGCATGCCGCGCAGGTGATCGCACTCGTGCTGCAAGATGCGCGCGTACCAGCCGCTCGCGTCGATCGACACCGGCGCACCGTGCTCGTCCCATGCGTCGACATGAACGCGGCGCGCGCGCGGCACGACCATCGTGAAACCGTCGAAGCTCAGGCAGCCCTCGAACGCCTCGACCTGATCGTCGCCCTCGAGCGTGAGCTGCGGATTGACGAGCACGTGAAACGGGACCGCGGCACGCTCGCGTTCGGCGAGCTGCTCCGGGGTGAGGCCGGCGTGGAGGCGCGGTGGATCCTCGATCACGACGAGCTGGAGCGGCTCACCGATCTGCGGCGCGGCGAGCCCGACTCCCGGCGCCGCCCGCATCGTGTCTCGCATCAGCTCGATCAGGTACTGGATGCGAGGGCTGGCGAGCTCGTCGCGGGTCAATGGCTGCGCGACGTGGCGGAGCACCGGCTCGCCGGTCTGCACGATCCTCAAGGTGGCGGACACGGGGCATCGTAACGCGACCGCGCCGATCCGCGCACCGTGACGCGGCGGCTCAGGCGGCAGAAGCGAACGAGTCGAGCGCCTGCGCTGCCTGCGCTGCCTGCATCCGGGCGCCGAGCGCGGACCGGGTCTCGACCTCGACCGACTCCTCGACCGAGGAGAACATCCGCTCCGCCTGCCACGCGCAGTGCCCGTCGAGCAGCACCGCCAGCGCCGTCAGCTTGTGCGTGAAGTCCGGGTCGTCGAGCTCGATCCACAGCAGATCCGCGAGGACGCGCTTGATCTCGCAGTGCTCGACCATCACCTCGGCCATCACCTCGCGGTCGAACAGCGACGCGATCGCCGGGTACAGGACCTCCTGCTCGACTGCCAGGTGCGCGATCAGCAGCTCGGTCAGCGCGGGAAATGCGGCCGCACGGGTGGTCGGGTGGCCGGCCTCCGCGAGGAGCTCGTCGAGCTGTTCGTGCTGGGTGGTGAGGAGCGCGAGGACATCGACGATGCGGGACATCGAGCGAACCCGGTGCAGTGCGCGTGCCAGCAGCTCCTGCCGGGAAGTGAGAGAGTCGCGACGTGAAATTCGCCGTCTTCATCCTCGTCGTGGGCTGCACGCGTAGCACCGAATCGAACCCGTCGGCTGGCAGCAGTGCGCCCCCACCACAGATCTCGACCGACGCGCCTGATCCGGGTGTCGCGGTCGACGCCGCGCCCGCGCCAGCTCCGGCGGACGCCGCGCCCGCGCCCGCCGATGCTGCGCGCGTTGCCGCGCCTGCCGATGCGACGACGACCGCCGGCAAGCAGGTCCGCGACGCCGCGCCGGCGGAACACGTCGATGCCGGCAAGCCGGCCGATCCGAAGCAGGCCGCGTGCTCGGTCGACGCCGACTGCGTGCTGACGATGGTCCCTGCGGAGCCGGCGTGCTGCCGCTCGCTGTGTAATCCGCGCGCAGTGGCGAAGTCCGCGCTCGAGGCGCTCGAGGCCAAGCAGGCCGGCCGCATCTGCGCCGCGGTGTTATGTGCGCCGCCGGCACCGTGCCCGCGACCGCGCTCGCTCCGCGCAAGCTGTCAGCGTGGCGCGTGCGTCACGACCCCGTGACGCAGACGTCCTCGAACCACGAGGTCGAGAAGTAGCGCTCCATCCGATCGCACAGCACGGTCGCGATCGTCTTGCCGGGACCGAGCCGCTTCGCGAGCACGCGCGCCGCCGCCAGGTTGAGGCCGCTCGACGGGCCGACGGGCATCCCGAGGTGACACAGCTCGCGCGATGCGGTGATGCACTCGCGCTCGTCGATCCGGATGTCGTCGTCGAGCCCGATCTCCACCGGATCCATGATGGTCGACAGGCCCTCGACGATGCCCGGGATGCCGCCGCAGATCTCCGGCTGGCCCGCGAAGCACGCCGAGCCCTTCTCGGGCACCGCGCGCGCGAACCGCGTCGGGTGGCCGGCATCCCGCAGCGCCCGCGCGATCCCCATCAGCGTACCGCCGGTACCGACGCCAGCGACGAAGCCGTGGATCGTGGTGCCGACCTGCTGGATCAGCTCGGGGCCGGTCTCGCGCTCGTGCGCGCGCGCGTTGAGCGGGTTCTCGAACTGGCGGGTCAGGAACACCCGCGGATCCGCGGCCGCCATCCGCCGGGTCTCCTCGATCGAGCCGAGCACGCCACCGGCGACCGGGGTCAGTACGATGTCGCCGCCGTAGCGCCGGATGATCAGCATGCGCTCGCGGCTGACGTTCTCAGGCATCACGGCCCGGAACTTGACGCCGATCACAGCGCACGCCATCGCGAGCGCGATCGAGGTCGAGCCGCTCGAGGCCTCGACGATGATCGAGTGCTCGTCGATCGCCCCGGTCTCGACCCCGTGACCGAGGATGAACGCGGCGACGCGATCCTTGGTCGAGCCCGACGGCAGCAGGTACTCGAGCTTGAGCCAGATCGTGCACCCGGTGGCCTCGTCCTCGAGAGGCAACGCCATTGTTCGACCGGCCATGCGGATCAACGCCGCCTTGCGCTGCGCGAGGTTCATGAGCCGCTGCACCGTACCCCAGATTGGTCACGCCGGGCCGCGCCGTCGCGCTACTGTCCCGGCCGTGAAGTCGCTCGCTGTTGTTGCCGTGCTCGGTCTGCTCAGCCTCACCAGCGAAGCCAAGCCGACCGCCCCGGTCGAGGTTCGCCTCACCGCGAAGCCGGTCGCCGGTGGCTACCAGGTCACGCTGGTCGCGACACCGCGCCACGCGGTCCCGGCGCTCGAGCTCGTGGTCGCGGGCAAGCGGCTCGCCTTTGCGGCGACGCGCGCGGGCCAGACGCGCTCGCTGGTCGTCACCGTGCCGGTGGCGGCGCGCCGTGGGGTCGACGTCGTCGGCACCGCGATCGTCGACCGCCGCTCGCGCGCGACCGTGCTGCGCCTCGGTGAACCGGCTCGCGAGAAGCTCGCCCCGGCGACGATCCGCACGCTGCCTGACGGGCGCAAGATCGCGGAGGTCCGGTGATGCGGCGCGCGCTGCTCGCGGTCGTGATCGCCGGTTGCGGCGGCGGCGATGGCGGACCCGACGCGCATCCGATCGGCGTGCCCGGCACGTACACGGTCGCCGGCCGCGTCCAGTACGAGGATCGGGCGCCGCTCGAGACCGGCGCGCTCGGCGAGCCGACGCTCAAGCCCGCCCGCGGTGTCCAGGTGATCCTGATCGCCGAGGATGACGACGCCGTGCTCGCGATGGGGACCACCGCCGAGGACGGCGCCTATGCGCTGACGTTCGACGGCGTCGGCGGCGAGCAGCTGCACGTCACCGCCGCCACCACGAGCGTGGCGCCCGAGCGGCCGATCACCGTGATGCGCCTCGACCGCAACATCCAGGCTTTCGGCGGCGTGACGTTCGCTGCCGGAATCGATCTGACGAACGACATCACCGCGACCGTCGAGTCCGGGACCGCACAGGCGTTCAACGTGTTCGACGTGCTGAGCGGCGTCATGGATCACGTGCGCGCGACCTACAACCCAACCCCGTTCCCGCTCGCGGCGATCTGGGAGCGCGGCAGCGACGACGGCACCTACTACTTCGAGCGCACGATGCACCTGCTCGGCGATCGGAGCGACGACGACGGCTTCGACGACACCGTGATCCTGCACGAGGCCGGGCACTACATCGAGGACGTCGAGGGACGCAGCGACAGCCCCGGCGGAATGCACGATGGCAGCCCCGCGGATCCGCGGCTCGCGTGGTCCGAAGGCTTCGCCACCTACTACGCGCTGTCGGTATGGGGCCCACCGATCTACATGGACTCCAACGCGGGCGGCGGCTTCGCCTACAACATCGACACCCAGCTGACCAAGGCCAACGGGGGCGGCGCGATCGGCCAGAACGTCAGCGAGGACATGGTCGCCGAGATCCTGTGGGACCTCGGCGATGCCGGCAGTCCCGACGACGACGGCCTCGCGGGTACGCATCCGCCGGTGCTGAAGATCCAGTCGCTGTACCTGAAGACCGCAACGCTACGCCCGGTCGGTCGCAGCGGCGCGGATCTGGTCGACGCGCTCGACGGCTTCTTCCTCGGGAACGGGCTCGGCAGCTGCGCGGCGATCCGCGCGATCGTCGTCACGGCCCACACGTTCCCGTACGACTTCGCGGGACCCGGCGGCAGCTGCCCGTAAGTTATCGCTTCGAGCGGACCTTCATCCGTTGCTTCGCCGTCTCGGGCGTCTCCACAGCGACCACGGGCTCCGCGGCCGCGCGTGGCCAGAACCCGACGACGAGGAGCGGGATCAGCGGCCACAACAACAGCGGCGTGATCGGCTGCTTCACCACGTTGACCAGGTGAAGCAGGAACACCGCGCCGAGCATCGCGACGCGGGCCCGCGCGTAGAGCACGCGGTGCTTGACCTTGAGGAACGGCAGCACGAGATCGCCGGGGAACAGCACCAGGATGCTGTCGTTCCATCGCACGTACGGCAGCGGGCTGATCAGCGCGAGGAACGTGAGGATGACGCCGAACAGGAGGTACGGCACGAACGCGAACACGAGGCCCGGCTTCTCGAGCTTGCGCAGGCTCCGCTTCGCCGAGGTCGACAGGTTCAGCCGGCCTAGCGCCTTGAACAGCCACGCCGGCAGCGTCAGTGCGAGCACGACGAGCACGAACTCGAGCTTGCCGCTGGGGCCATCGTCGAGCGGGGGCGGCTTCTGGACGCCCGCCACGCCGCGCAGGAACTCGGCCTGGGCCTCCGCTTCGGCGAGCCGGCCGCGGCGCTGGTACTCGACGAACGGCTCGATCCCCCACAGCTCGTGCACCGCCTCGCGCAGGTACTGCGGCAGGAACATGCGCTCCCAGTAAGTCGGCACGCGGTCCGTGATCCGGCCCATCGCGAAGTCGGTGATGAGGAGCGGGCCCTTCATCCCGTAGAACCCGTCGCGTGCGAGATCCCGGAACGTGCGATCGGCGTCGACCTTGCCGTTCATCGCCTTGATCCGACCGCCGGTCGCGCTGTCGATGATGTCGCGGACGCGCGTCGTGCAGTTGTCGAAGAAGTGATCGTACGAGTAGTACTTGTTCTCGTCGCGGATATCGAGCTCGAGCTTGTCGAGCACCAGCTTCTTCTGTGTCGCATCGAGCGGCAGCGGCTGGACCCAGATCGTGCGATCGGCCCACTGGTAGATCGCGAGCATGTCGCGACGCGGTGCCTTGCCAACCCAGAAGCTGTTGGTCCCGCGAAAGAACCCCCACGTCATCTGCAGCGGCGCGCGGAAGTTGCCGATGCCGTAGTTGTAGCAAACGTCGTCGCGCGGATTCTCGTAGCGCACGCACAGCGCGATGTGGCCGTGACGCTCCCAGATCAGGCCGCCGATGCCCATCGTGACCAGCTCGATCACCGGGTACTCGGAGGCGATCTTGTTGACGTCGACCTTCGGGCTTGAGATGGAGGGGCCGGGGTTCACTCCCGCCCCCGGGGCAGACATCCCGGGCGGCTGCGCGGCGGCGGAGCTCACCAACATCGTGACCATTGCCACGAGGACGACACGAGGAATCATCGTCGGCGAGTGTGTTGCGGAGTCTGCCTCCGCGCAAGTCCTACGGGACGCCGGTCACGAGCACGTAGTGCTTGCCCGTGACGAACACGCGCCGTCCGTGCTGCTGGAGGTACTTGCGGTAGAACGCGACATCCTTGATCAGCAGGCCCAGCTCGGGCTGCCGGAAGTTCTTCATCCGCGTGCCGTGCTCGAGCTCGCCGTCGACATAGCGGCAGTTCGGGAACCCGAAAATCACGGCGCCGGTCGCCGCGAGGTGGTCCTGCACGACGCGGCGCACGACGTCGCGATCGTCGATCCCCGGGCTCTGCAGCGTCCCGATCGACACCACGAGGTCGAACCGGCCGAGCCCCAGCGCGCCGAGGTTCGACAGGTCGGCGACGTGGAGCTCCGCGGCCGGAAACCGCTCGCGCGCGACCGCGATCGCCGACGCGCTGTGATCGATGCCGGCGAACCGCGCGCCCGGGATGCAGGTTGCGATCAGCGCCAGCTCGTCGCCCGTGTTGACGCCGAGGTCGAGCACGCGCGGTGCTGCGGGGAGCACGGCGCGGTCGAGTGCCTCGCGGAGATCGATCACGAACCCTGGATCTTCGAGCTTGCGGACGCGCGCGAAGCTCGAGCTCGCACCGTAGCGCTCCGTCGCGTCCTCGCCGTCGCCACGCAGCACCGCGGCACGATCGAGCCGCTCGAACCGGAGCTCGACCAGGTGCCCGCGGAGCCGTGGCGTCCGCAGCCGGAGCCCGAGCCGCTCCGCCAGATCGACCCACACCCGCAGCGGGCGGTGAACGTAGCTCTCGCCCGCCACCTCGACCTGCTCGCCCGCATAGTGGCCGCGCCCGAGATCGGGGTCGAGCACCTCGAACACGGGCTCGGCTCCCGCGGCGTGCCGGGACTCGATCCACGCGAGGATCTCGAGTAGCGACTCACCGCGGAACATCATCGACGCGAGATTAGTTCAAGTCGTGTGCAACCATGCCGCGTGCTCCGATCCCAGTTTGCCCTCGTACTTGGCCTCGGGGCGTGTAGCCCCACGACCACCCCGCCGCCCGCGACGCCGACCGCGCCGGCGCCCCATGCGCAGCACGATCACGACGCGCATCACGGCCATCACCAGGCGCATGCCGGCGGCATGCAGCACCGGTTCGAGAACGCCGAGCAGTGGGCAAAGGTGTTCGACGATCCGGCGCGCGACGCCTGGCAGGAGCCCGACAAGGTGGTCGCGGCGCTCGCGCTGTCCGCGACCATGACGGTCGCCGACGTCGGCGCCGGCACCGGCTACTTCGCGGTGCGGCTCGCGCGCGCGGTGCCGAACGGCTCGGTGATCGCGACCGACATCGAGCCCGACATGGTGCGCTACATGGCCGACCGCGCGAAGCGCGAGCAGATCGCCAATCTGATCTCGAAGCACACGCCGCCCGACGATCCGCAGCTCGCCGCGGCCAGCCTCGATCGGATCCTCGTCGTCGATGTCTGGCACCACCTGGGTGATCGAGTCGCCTACGCGAAGCACCTCGCGTCCGCGCTGCGTCCGGGTGGCCGGCTCGCGATCGTCGACTTCAAGCTCGACGCCAGCATGGGCCCGCCGAAGCAGCATCGGCTGGCACCGGATGCGATCGCGACGGATCTGCGCGCCGCCGGGCTCACGGTCGCGCCGCCGATCGATCTCAAGGAGCAGTACATCCTGATCGCGACGCGCTGAGCGGCGATCGGCGCCCTTCAGTCAGAGCGCTGAACGCCGAGCATTGCCAGCACGAACGTCCCCGCGCCGATCACAAAGCGCGAGATCGGACCGATCCGCAGCTTACGCTCCCGGCGCTTGACGAGATCAGCGCGCAACTCGAGCAAGTACGCACCTTGCTCCGGGGTTGCTCGACCTTCGCGGACGAGGTCATGGATCATCGGGGTCGTCATTGGCTTCTTCGCCTCCACTGGAAGTCCCTTCGGGAAGCTGCGCGTTGCGAGTTTTACCATGGTCCAACGTCATTGCGACCGCAAGAAGCTGGACGTACGGGGACAGCTCCTCCTTCAACCTGTCGAAGTGACGGTCAAAATGGAACTTTTGCTCGCTGTCGATCGAGACCACCCCGACGACCTCGCCGGTCTTGCCGCCGAACTTGACCGGTAGCGCCATCACGCTGTGGTAGCGCTTCCCCGCTGGTGTGAGCGGAGCGTCCGTGTAGACGTCACCGGTGACCTGGGCAACACCGGTCTTCATCGCTTCCCACACCAGCGAGCACTGCTCGGCCTGGTAGAACGTGGGAAGGGGTCGGTTGGCATCCGATCGTGCGATCACCGATACGACGTTGCCGCCGACGTGCTCCACCAGGTTCACGAAGATCGTGCGCTTCTTCGGGTCAGCACTGTGGTCGCGCATGTACGAAACGATCAGTGCCAGCACCTTGTCTCGATAGTCGTTGCGCTCTCGGGTGGACGGAGGCGAGCCGATCCACTGCTGCGCGATGTTGATCAGCTCCCACAACTGAAGCTGTCGCGCCATGTGCGTTCGCTTCAGGTCGCGCATGTGATCGGGATCCAGCTCGCCGAGCCGCGACTTCATCTTGATGCCGATCACGACGGCGGCGAGCGGGTAGGCCACCCACCAGGGCAACACGCTCGCGAACGTGGTCGTAGCAAGGAGCGCCAGCCAGCTGGTCCCATACACGATGCGGATCGCCGGGTTCTTGTGCTTCCACCATCGCGTCAGCTCGTGCCGCCAAACAATCACCTGACGGCGCAGCGGCGTGGTGGGACGCTTCGCGAGCTTCGTGTCGCCGACAGGCTCCGGGAACAGGAGCGCGAGCAACTCGTCCTCGCCAATCGGCATCCGCGCGAGGTTTCGGATCTCCCGCGAGACCGCTTCCTCGTCGCTCGTGTCGGCAGCAAGGGCAGCGCGCAGGCGCGGCATCTTGCGTTGTTGTCGCTCGAGCGCGCTCATCAAGAGCGCGGCCTTCTCTGGCTCCGCCGGCAGCTCCCCCTCCGGTCGATTCGGCGGTGTTCCTGCCGACCCTGGCTGCTCGCCCTCGCCTTCCGACATCGGACCCGACTCTCGCTCCCGAGCCCGACGGCGACACGCCGAACGACACGCCGAATTGGGAGGGATCTCGCCCCGGCCCACCAACTACACGTGGTCAGGGATCGACCCGCGCCGTCAGGCGCGGTCGTCGCGCGTGTGCTTGCGCACGACCGCGAGGATGTCGTTGCCGAACCGGGCGATCTTGGCCGGGCCGAGGCCCGGGATCTTTTCCAGCGCCTCGAGCGTGATCGGACGCTGGGTCTCGATCGCGGCGATCGTGCTGCGCTGGAACACCATGTACGACTTCCAGCGCAGCTGGCGCGCGACCCGCTTGCGATAGGTGTCGAGCGCGAGCGTCACGCTGGTCTGCGTGCGCGGGCCGCGAGGTGCGCGAGGCACCCGCGGTGCACGCGCGGTGTCGCCGCGTGAGGCCGCACCGGCGAGCGCCACGGTCGGGTACTTGTTGCCGCGACGGACGACGCGGCGCTCGCGGATCAGCTGGTCGATCGCGGCGACGATCGACGCTTCATCGAGCGCGGCGAGCCGGCCGTGCTGCGGCAGGTGGACGAGGCCCTGCACGGTGATCGCCTTGGCTCGGCTGCCGCGCAGCGCCTTGGCCAGGTTGCCCTTGCCGACCGGCCGGCGATGGGCCGCCAGCGCGTCGAGCAGGAGCTGGCGATCCTCGGCCGAGAGCGGCGTGACGATCGGGTCCACCGCAGCTTCGTGTCGCGCGTCGCGCACCGCGTCCGGATCCCGGCACACGTCGCACAGCCCGCACAGGAACTGACCGGCGACGCCGGTGAAGTGATCGCACAGGATCTGCTGGCGACATCTCCCGCCCCGTGCATACGCCTCGATCGCGGCGAGCGCGGCCTCGTGATCGTGGCGCGCGTGATCCGCCAGCTTGCGCTGGGTCACGAGGTCACTCGGGCCGAACAGCAGCAGGCACTGGCTGGGATCGCCATCGCGCCCCGCGCGCCCGGCCTCCTGGTAGTAGGCCTCGAGGCTGCCCGGCGCCTGGAAGTGGACGATCACGCGGACGTCCGGCAGATCGACGCCCATCCCGAACGCGCTGGTCGCGACCAGGATCCGCAGCTTGCCGAGCGCGAACCCCCGCTGCGCGCGCTCGCGAGCAACGGCGGTGGAACCCGCATGATAGTGACCCGCGGCAAACCCGGCGGACGCCAGCTCGCCGGCGACGGTCTCCGTCTTCTTGCGCGTGCTGCAGTACACGATCGCCCGACCGGCGCCTGCGCGTGCGCGCAGCCCGGCACGATCCAGCGCCTCGATCGTCGCGGCGAGCCGGGCGTCATCGCGACCGCGGTGCTGGACGTCGAACGTCAGGTTCGGGCGGCGGAAGTCGCCGCACACGACCTCCGGATCTCGCATCCCGAGGACGTCCTGGATCTCGGCGAGCACGCGTGGCGTGGCCGTCGCGGTGAGCGCGATCGTCGGCACCTCGAGCGCGCGCCGGACCTCGCCGAGCCGGAGGTATTCCGGACGAAAGTCGTGGCCCCATTGACTGACGCAGTGGGCTTCATCGATCGCGAGCATGGCGATCCGCGTGCGTCCGAGCAGGCGCTGGAACCCGTCCAGCACCGCGCGCTCGGGAGACACATAAAGCAGCGCGAGCTCGCCGCGCAGCAAGGCGGCGGTGGTCGCCGCGCGTTCGTCATCGGACGAGTGGCTGTGCAGCGCGCCGGCGGCGATCCCGCGACCACGCAGCGCGCCGACCTGGTCGTTCATCAGCGCGATCAGCGGCGAGATCACGATGGTGGTGCCGCGGCCCTGCCGCGCGAGCATGATCGCCGGCACCTGGTAGCACATCGACTTGCCAGCGCCGGTGGGCAGCAGGACCACGGCGTCGCGCCCGGCCAGCACCGCACGCACCGCCGCCTCCTGGCCACCCCGGAACGCGGGGTGGCCGAACGTGTCGCGGAGGACGGCGCAGGGCTCCATCTCCGACCCGTATCACGGCGGTCTGAAACTGCTACAAACCGGCGTGCTCGCCATCCATGCCACGGCCTCCGGGTCGCGTGCCCGCGCCGGGACGGTGACCACGAGCCATGGCCCGATCGCGACGCCGGTGTTCATGCCGGTCGGCACGCGCGGCTCGGTCCGCACCCAGTCGCTGTCGCAGCTCGAGCAGCTCGCGCCCGCGATCATCCTCGCGAACACCTATCACCTGCTGCTGCGGCCCGGGCTCGACCGGATGGCGCAGCTCGGTGGCCTGCACCGCTTCATCGGCTGGCCGCGCGCGATCCTGACCGACTCGGGTGGGTTCCAGATCTTCTCGCTCGGCGCGACCGTACGCGAGGACGGGGCGGAGCTCCGAGACGCGAGCGGGCGCGTGGTCAAGCTGACGCCCGAGCTGTCGATCGCGATGCAGCGCGCGATCGGCTCCGACATCATGATGGTGCTCGACGTGTGCATCGACTCGACGAGCCCGATAGCCCGTGCGCGCGACGCGATGGATCGCACCCACCGCTGGGCCCGCCGGTCGCTCGCCGCGCGCGCCAGCGCAGGTGACGATCCACCGAACAAGCTGTTCGCGATCGTCCAGGGTGCGTGCGTTCCCGCGCTGCGGCGCGAGAGCGCGGCCGTGCTGACCGAGCTGCCGTTCGATGGCTTCGCGATCGGCGGGCTCGCGGTCGGGGAGACCCGCAGCGAGCGCGAGGACACCACGGAGCTGGTCGCGGAGCTGCTGCCCGCGACCCACCCGCGCTACCTGATGGGCGTCGGCACGCCGCTCGATCTGCTGGAGGCCGTGCACCGCGGCGTCGACATGTTCGACTGCATCCTGCCGACGGCGTGGGCGCAGCAGGGGATCGCGTTCACGTCGCACGGGCGGATCGATCTCCGGCGTGGCGTCTACGCGCTGGCCGACACGGCGCTCGATCGCGCGTGCACGTGCGAGGCGTGTGCGCGCCACTCGCGGTCGTACCTGCATCACCTCGTGAAGTGCCGCGAGCCGCTCGGCTGGCAGCTGCTCGCATTTCACAACCTGAAGTTTTATCTCGGGCTGATGACCGAGATCCGCGCGCGCATCGACGATGACACGTTCGCCGGGTTTCACGCCGAGCGGCGCCAGCAACTCGGCCTGGTCGACGAGGACAACCCGCCCCGCCCGCGGCCACGCGCGAAGCCGCGGGCGCCCGCGACGCGCGGCGCGTTCACCGTCCACACCGCGCACGGCTTCGCGAGCATCCAGCACGTGCCGTCAGGCGAGATCATGCACTCGATCAATGATCCGGATATCGAGGCCGAGCGCGTCTACATCGCGCAATCGAGCCTGCTCGCCGAGCGCACGTCCCGCCCGCTCGTCGTGTGGGACGTCGGGCTGGGCGCGGCGCACAACGCGATGGCGCTCGTCCGCGCGGCCCTGACGGCGCCGCACGCCGGGATCACGCTCGTCAGCTTCGAGCGCGACCTCGACGCGTTCCGGCTCGCGCTGGCCAACCAGAAGCAGTTCGCACATCTCCGTCACGCCGCGCCGCACGTGCTCGCGCATGCCGGGACGTTCGCGCGCGATGGTCTGACGTGGACGCTGTGCGAGGGCGACTTCCTCTCGACGTTCGCGACCCAGCCCCAACCCGACGTCGTGTTCTGGGATCCGTTCTCGTCGAAGGTCGACACCCAGATGTGGTCGCTCGAAACATTCCGCGCGCTGTTCGCGCACCTCGCGAAGCCGGTCGAGCTGTTCACCTACTCGGCCTCGACGGCGGTGCGGTCGTCGCTGCTCGCGGCGGGCTTCCACGTCGCACGCGGCGTCGCCTCCGGCCCCAAGGACGAGACAACGATCGCGCTCAAAGGGCTGACCGCGCCGCACGCGCTGCTCGACCACACGTGGCTCGCGCGCCGCACGCGCTCGACCGCGAAGTTCACCGCCGACGTGCCGGTGGACCAGCACGCGATCCTCGACCGCCTGGTGCACGAGCACGCCCAGTTCGACTGCTAAGCTTCACGCGATGCCCGAGGTCACCCAAGACGCGTCGTGTCCATGCGGCTCCGGTTTCCCCGAGGCCGCGTGCTGCGGGCCGATCCTCGCAGGTGCCGCGGCCCCGACGGCGCAGGCCCTGATGCGGTCGCGCTACACGGCGTACGTGCGCGGCGCGATGGATCACATCCAGGGCACGCACGATCCGGCGACCCGCGACCAGCTCGACATGCAGGACGCGGCGCGGTGGTCGGCCGAGACCCAGTGGCAAGGCCTCGAGATCCAGACCACGGAGCGCGGGCTCGAGGGTGACACGGAGGGCGTCGTCGAGTTCACCGTCAAAGGCGTGACGCGCGGCGCGGCGTTCATCCAGCGCGAGCGGTCGCGGTTCAAGCGCGAGGGAGATCGCTGGTACTACGTCGACGGCAAGATGGTCAACGAGCCGGTCCGCCGCGCGGCGACGCCCGGCCGCAACGATCCGTGTCCGTGCGGCAGCGGCACGAAGTACAAGCGCTGCCACGGCGCGTGACGTCGCGGCGCGAAGCACCCGGTCAGTTCGCCGGGCTGGTGCCCGAGGCCATGCGAGGCTCAGGTTGCTCGCGCCGTCCGGTGTGACGCGCCACAGGTCCGTCGTGTCGGCCTGAAACATCACCTCGTAGCGGCCGCCGCGTGCGCTGATCGTCGGGCTGGTCCCCGCCATCATGCCGAGGCCGGTCGGTCTGGTTCCGGCGGTACCGGTGACCCACAGCTCGGTGGTGTTGGCCTGAAACGCGACCTCGTAGCCACCGTTGGCGAGCGCCGTGATGCTCGGGCTGGTCCCTGCCATCATGCCGAGGCCGGTCGGTCCGGTGCCGGCCGCACCCGCGACCCAGAGCTCGCCCGTGTGGGCCTGGAACGCGATCTGGAATCCGCCACCTGTCAGCGCGGCGATGCTCGGAGAGCTGCCGCCCGCGAGGCCGTTTCCCCAGTCCGCGGTGCCGTCCGTGCCGGCGACCCACAGCGTGCCCGTGTTGGCCTGGAAGGCGACCTGATGGCCGCCGCCGCCGAGCTGTGCGATGTCGGGGCTGGTGCCGCTGGCCATCCCGAGGCCCCAGTCGCCGGTGCCGCCAGCGCCGGCGACCCACAGGCTCCCGGTGTTGGCGTGGAAGGCGATCTGATAGCTGTCACCGAGCGCGGTGATGCTCGGCGACGTGCCGTTGGCCATGCCGAGACCCTGGTCGCCCGGCCCCGCCGAGCCAGTGACCCACAGGCTCCCCGTGGTGGCCTGAAACGCCACCTGGTGGCCGCCCGCGATCATCGCGATCGCCGGGCTGGTGCTCGGCATCATGCCGAGGCCACGCGGACCCTCGTGCGTCCACAGCCGTGTTCGCGCTCGGATCGCGGACCACCTGCGTGCGTGCGCACTCGCTGGTCAGGGCGCCGAACCTGGCGAGCATCTGCAGCGCTTCGCCGACCGTCGCCGAGCTCGCGACCACGTACTCGACGACCCCGTAAGCTCCCGGCGGTAGCGCGCTCGCGATCGTCAGTCGCGCCTGCTGCGTGAACCGTCAGCCGCTGTAGACATCGAGCGTGCAGGCGGTCTCGAACCCCATGCGCGCCAGCAGTGGGGCCGAGGTCGCCGCGAGCGCATGCGACGTCGCAAGATCGAGGCCTGCGGCACGCGCGTCGGCGAGCCGGGCATCGACCAGCGCGCGATACAGTCCGCGCCGGCGGAACCGCGGCAACACGACCGCGCCGAGCAGATACGTCGAGCGCGCGAACCTCACCTGGACCGCGCTCGCAGCGGGCTCACCCGCGATGCGCGCGAGATACAGGTGGTGCTGCGGGTGGCTGCGCAGCACGAGGTCGTTGATCGCCGCGACCCGCGCGAGGTCGGACGCCCAGCCCTCGGCCATCACGCGGCTGAACGCATCGACCGTCGCGTGATCGACGCGATCGATCGTGATCTCCGGTGGAGGCGCGGTGACCTCGCCGGCTGTGGTGCGCGTCATCGCATGCGAGATCGAGTGCACGAGGCCACGACGCGCGAGGCGCGCACCGAGATCCGCCGGCGCGCTGTCGGGTCCGACGGTCCACCGGAACTTGATGCCGCGATAGCGCTCGAGCGTCGCGTCGATCACCGCGTCGGCCTCGGCGGGATCGAGCACCGCGAGCGCGACCTCGTTCAGCCCACCGTCGCGGACCGAGGGCGTGATGATCTGCATCCATCCGGGGCGCTCGATCACCTCGAGATCGGGCAGCTTGAGGTACGCGCCACGCGGCACGACCAGCGCCTCGCGCAGCAGCTCCGCGCTACTCCACGCCAACAGGATCTCCCGGCCGCACGGTTCCTTCGCGCACGACGCGAGCGTACCAGCGCGCGCGCCCCCGATCCTCGGCGAGCCGTCGCCAGTCGCGATCCGAGAACGCACTCGCGATCTGCTTGCATGGCTTCGCGGCGACGGTGACCTCGGCGATCACCTCGCCGAGCGTGACGCGTCGGCCGGGCCCGACGGTGGTCCACGGCACGCCCGCGATCGTCACGTTCTCTCCGGTCACACCTGGCCAGATCGGATGGCCCTCGGCGCGGAGCGCGTCGATCACCTCGGCGGAGAACAGGCACAGCGCGCGGGTCGGCCCGCCGTGAAACTTCTTCCAGCGCTGGCGATCGCCGGCGATCCCGAGCGTGGTCACCTGCGCCTCGAGCACCGGCAGCTTCGGCACGCCGCCGCGCGACACGCTGAGCTGGACCACGCGCCCCGTCATCGCCACGGGGCCCCCGGGGGCCAGGATCCCACGGCCGGTCAACGACCCGGCGCTCGAGATCGACGGTGCAGTGGTCCGGCATGCGCAGCCGCGACCACGCGTCGAGATCCGGTGGCGTGCGGGTCAGGTGTGCGAGCGCGATCGTCCAGGCGGGTGCCGTGGCCGACGAGCACGAGCGACTGGACGGTCCGCGCGAGCCACGCTTCGATCGCGGCGATCACGCGCGCGGCGGTGACGGCGAGCGGCCCAGCGCGGGGCGGCCGGCGTCGCCGGATCGGCAAAGCCCACGCGCACCACGCGCTCGAACGCCGCCTTGTCACCGATCCAGCCCGTGCCGCGGCGTGCCTCGACGAGCGCGGGATCCTCGTTCACTTGCTCCTTCGTCAGGAGCTGCGCGGTCTCGCGCGCCTTGGCCTCCGGCGAGCTGACCCAGCACGCGCCTGCCGGCAGGACGCCGCTCGCGCGCAGCGCCTCGATCCCGTCGGTGCCGCGCGGATCGAGCCCCCACTCCGCGGCGGGACGGTCCGGATCGATCACCGGCCGGCCATGGCGCACGAGGTGGAGCTGCCGTGTCACGCCGAGACGCTCGCGAGCGTGGCGTCGAGCGTGTTCGCCGCGCACAGCGGTCCACGGAGCGCGGGCTGCAGTGGGCCGAGGATCGCCAGGTACCGGCGGGTCACGCCGAGCCCGGCCGCGAGCCCGTGTTTCGACGTTGCCGGTCGCGAGCGCCGCATACAGCGCGCGGCGCTCGGCGTCGGTCGGCGGCGGGATCGAGGTCCCGGCGAGCAGCGCGGTGGTCTCGCGAAAGATCCACGGGTGCGCGATCGCCGCACGCCCGATCATGACGCCCGCACAACCGGTCTCGGCGAGCGCACGCACCGCATCGGCCGCCGTGTTGACGTCGCCGTTGACGATCACCGGGATCGACACGACCTCGCGAGCGCGCCGGGCCCACGACCAGTCCGCCGGCCCGGTGTGGCCAACCTGCGCGACCCGGCAATGGATGGTCAGCGCCGCGACGCCGACATCCTCGAGCCGGCGTGCGAGATCGACGATCGGCATCTCCGACTCGGGCCCCCAGCCGATCCGCGTCTTGACTGTCACCGGCAGCTCGCTCGACGCGACGATCTCGCGCGCCATCTCGACCATCGCCGTGGGATCGCGCAGCCAGCCCGCACCGGCGCCGCGCCGCGCGATGCTCGGGATCCAGCAGCCGCAGTTGAGATCGATGAACGCCGGGTTCGCGCGGGCGGCGACCTGTGCGGCGCCGCGCAGCAACGCCGGATCGGCGCCATAGATCTGGATCGCGGTCGGCCGATCATCTGGATCGAGATGCGCTCGGCGGCGCGCGGTGATCGAGTCGGCGAGCATCTGCTCGGCCGCGACGAACTCGGTCACGCACAGCGACGCGCCGACCGAGCGACAGACGCGACGGAACACGCGATCCGAGACGTCCTCCATCGGCGCGAGGACGACGGGGTTCTGCGCGAACAGCGCGTGCACCTGCGCAGTGTAGGGCAGGTCGCCCGGCGGAGCACATGCCGGTGTCGCTCCGCAGGCGACGCTTGCTTGCGACAGCCGGGTAACAGCTCGCGCGATGCGCAGACCGGCCACCGCGACGCGCCGCGGATCTGGCACAACGCGCGTCATGGCCCGGCTGCTCCTCGTGATCCTGCTCGCCGC
Organism: Kofleriaceae bacterium; assembly: GCA_037720695.1. Lineage (GTDB taxonomy): Bacteria > Myxococcota_A > Polyangia > Haliangiales > Haliangiaceae > JABFXX01. Next base: position 39,475 of record JBBJLY010000006.1, read on the forward strand.
ATGCAGTGACGATCGGCCTCCGATCACGATCGTCGCGCCCGCCGAGCTCGCCGTGCCGATGCGCGACTTCGTCGAGCTGACGCCCGGCCTCGTGCTGGCGGATCAGCCGAGCGGCCTCGCGATCGAGCTCGTGCTCGATCTGCCGTGTCGCGAGTGCTACCGATCGACGACGCTGGACCTGATCGCTGGACCGTGCACGCGGGCGACGTGCTCGGCGCGCAGTACGGCACGGCCCACGCGCTCGAGAACCTTGGCTACCGGTTCCGTCACCCGTTCGATACCTACGTGCCCGACGTCCCTGCGTTCGCACCCGCCGTTGACCTCGGCACGCTCCACGAGCCGCGTGTCCCCGGCCAGCGCGGCCTGCAGCTCCACACGCTGCATCCGATCGAGGCCTACTTCTCGCTGTGGGACTCGGGTAGCGAGCTGGAGGCGCGGCGGATCTTCGACTGGATCGTGAAGAACCGCGGCAACCACGTCCAGTGGCCCGCACTCGACGACATCATGGATCCCGCACGCCACGCCGAGTGGCAGGCGCACTCGACCGCGCTGGTCGAGCATGCCCACGTGCGCGGGCTCACGGTCGGCCTCGGCGTCCAGATGTTCGGCAGCGGCAACATGCAGCGCGCGTTCGATCTCGCCGACTCGAGCACGATCCCGTTCGAGACCGGCTCGCCGAGCGCCTGCCGCTCGTCACCGCGGTCCCGTTCGACGACTACGTGCTCGCGTTCGGCGAGTTCTTCGGCGAGGACCCCGCGCGCTTCATCGGCGCGATCGACGCGACCGCCGCCGCGATCAGGACCGCGCGCCCCGCGGCGGGCATCCATGCGTCGATCCACGTCGGCGCGGATCAACGCGTGACCTACGAGGGCGAGGACCTGCCCTACTACTTCCTCTTCAAGTACGCCGATCCCGCGATCGTCCCCAACGTCCACACGGTCATGTACTACAACCTGTTCGAGGACGCGGGCGGCGCGTATGGCCACGCCGACTTCGCCGAGCATCGCGCCTACCTGCTCGCGCGGATGGCCGCGGGACAGCCCGCCGTCTACTACCCGGAGAGCGCGTACTGGATCGCGTTCGACAACTCGGTCCCGCTGTTCCTCCCGCTCTACGTGCGCAGCCGCTGGCTCGATCTCGATCGCCTTCCCGGCCTCCCCGGCCACCTCGCGTTCTCGTCGGGCTGGGACTGGAGCTACTGGCTCCACGACCTCGCGAGCCTGCGCGGCAGCTACGCCCTGCCCGCCAGCCCCGAGGCCCTGATCGCCGAGGTCTACGCGCCCGACCTCGGCCCCGACGCGGCTCGCCTGGTCGCCGAGCTCGCCGAGCTCGAGGCCAGCGCGCTGATCACGCAGCGGCTCGCGCCCTACCTCGCCGGCCGCGATGCGCTGATCGATGCCGGCGACACGATCGGCATCCACTCGCAGCCCGATCGCATCACGTTCGCCGACCTCGTGATCGCCGATCCTGCCACGCGCGCCGCGTTCGAGCGCGACGTGCTCGGCCCGCTCGCCACGTTCACGGCCGAGCTCGAGCGCCTTCGCGATGCGGTCCACGCACTCACGCTCCCGACGTCGCGCTGGAGCCGCGAGCTGGTCGACGGCTTCGACGTCACCGCCGCACGCGCGCGCTTCGTCACCAGCTGCTATCAGACCGCGGTCGCCCACCTCGCCAACGTGCCGGCGCTGACGAACGAGGCCCGCACCCGCGCGACCGTCGCGCTCGACGCCGGCGCCGCTGCGATCGCTCGCCGCCACGCCGATCTGCACGACACGGATCGCACGCGCGCGACCGGTCGCCCGGCGAACGTCACGGTCTATGGCTACGGCTACCTGCACCAGGCCGACAGCCAGTGTTACTGGCGGCGCGAGCTGGTCCAGCTCGACGACCTACGCGCCGGGACCTCGAGCGCGATCCCGCACTGCTTTCTGTAGCGCGCAGTTCTCGCGATGGTGCTCGGCCATCCCGACGACCTCGGTCGCGCGCGGCCACGGCACCGCCAGGGCGGCGGCATCATCCCGCGCTTCGAGCAGACGATCGAGGTACGCGAGGTCCGCCCGCCCGATCTCGATCGCCTCGGCACGCGTCAGCCGGGGTCCGTGGCCCGGAATTACCTCGCGCACGGTCGGTAGCACGGCGAGCAGGCGGATCAGCGTGTCGCGATACGCCGCGGCATCCTCGACGAACGGGATCTCGCATGGCGACAGGTAGTCGCCGACCAGCAGCACGTCCTCGATCACGAGGCCCAGGCCATCCGGACTGTGACCCGGAAGCTCCAGCGCGCGCATCGCGATCCCGCCGAGCTCGAGCGCACCTTCGGCCACCGGCTGGACATGCGCCGGCCAGCGGTGGCCCTCGGGGCGCGGCACGTACCACCGCGAGTCGAACTCGCGCGCGTCGTCGAGATACTTCGCGGCACGTGGCTCGCCGCGCTCGATCGCGCTGGCGAGCAGGTGGTTCAGGTGGACCGGCGCGTCGGGGCACACGCGGTGGCCCATCACGTGATCCCAGTGGCCGTGGGTGAACACGACCGCCTCGCCCCAGCCGAGCTCGGCGACCCGACCGGCGATCGCGTCGAGCTCGCGCGGAAAGTACGCGGGATCGATCACGACGCACGCGCTGCCGGCGGAGACGATCGTCGAATTCGTCTGCCAGATCCCGCTGGTCAGGACGTCGAGCCGCAACGTCAGTAGCCGAACAGCTGCGTCAGCGGCGCCGCGGTGATCGGCGCGAGCTGCTTCAGCTTGGCCTCGTCGAGCTTCTTGCGATCGCCGGTCACCGAGACGATGACCTTGCGCGACAGCGCGTCCTTGACCCAGGTCTCGAGCGCGGCCTTGTCGAGCTTGAGCGCGCGCTCGGTGCGCGCCGCGCGCGGGTCGGTGGTCTCTCCCTGGTCGTCCCAGGTGTAGACGGTGTCGGGGATCTGGCGTGGCGGGACCCGGCCGACGCGGTAGTTCTCCATGATCGTGTCTTTCGCGCGCTTGAGCCGCGCGTCGTCGATCGGTGCCTTCATCGTCGACAGCACCGCCTCGATCGCATCGTGCGTCTTGTCGGTCTGCGTCCCGACGTAGGCCAGCGCCGCGGCGTCGTCGATCTTCTTGCTGGACGGGTTGAAGCCGCCGCGCACGGAGTAGGCGAGGCCGCGCGCCTCGCGGACCTCCTGGAACAACACCGGGCCGATGTACTCGCTGTACAGCGCACCGGCGGCACGCGCCGCGTTGTCGGCCGACTTGCGCGGCCAGTAGAACCGGACGTGGCTCTGCGCCATCGGATGATCGGTGATCAGCAGGGTGTTGGCGGTGCGGTACTTCGTGGGGCGCTTGCCGCGACCCGCAACCTTGCCATCGCCGAGCACCGCGACCGCACTTGCCGCGGCGAGCGCACGCGGGCCGAAGTACGACGTCCGGTGCTTGCGATGGAGGAATGTCGACAGCGACTTGACGAGCTGCGCTGGCGTCGCCGCCTGGAGCTGCTTGTTGGATGGCACCGCGACGAACTCGCTGTCCTTGCCGAACGCGGCGAACTGCGACGCCGCGAACGTGATCGCCTGCGGGTCGGAGATCACGTTCGCGCGCTCGGTCAACGTGGTCGCGACGCGCGCCTTCAGCGTCGCATCGTCGATCGCGGGGCTCGCGAGCCAGTCCTCGAGCAGCTTCATGCCGGCCTCGAAGTTGCGATCGATGCCCGACAGCACGATGCCGGACTCGTCCTTCGCGCAGACCGTGTCGACCCGCACGCCGAGCTCGTGCAGCGCGCGCGAGACCTGCTGTGCCGTCTTCTTGCCCGCTCCGGACACCGGCAAGGTCTCGAGGGCGAGGCAGACCAGCTTGTCGTCCTTGCTGCCGTGATCGAACTCGAACGTCGCGGTGAACAGGGCGTTGCGCTGGTTCTTGGCGACCACGATCGGCCCGGTCGCGAGCTTGCCACGCTGGTAGTCGGTGCCCTCCTTGAGCACGACGGGCTCGATCGGCGCGGTCTTGATCTCGAGGATCGCCTTCTTGTACGCGCTGAGCCGCGACGGATCGACCTTGACCGGCGTGATGCCGGGCTTCTCGATCTTCGGCAGCTCCTGATCCTTCTTGACCTTGCGCACGGCGACGAAGTTGCCGTTCAGGTACTGCTTCGCGACGCGCATGACGTCGGCCTTGGTCACCTTGCGCATGTTGTCGATCCGCGCGACCACGTCGGCCCACGCCTCGTTGTTGATGAACGCGTCGTGCATGCGCCCGACCCGGCCCTGGTTCGACTCGGCCTCCATCTGCCACGAGATCTCGCGGGTCAGCACGGCGGTCGCGAGGTCGGTGTCGGTGAACTCGCCGCGCTGCAGCTTGCCGACGAGGGCGAGCAGCAGCTTCTCGAGCTCGTCGTGCTTCTGGCCGGCGAGCGCGTCGGCGTGGAGCTGGAAGTAGCCTGACTCGCGCATCAGCTCGGGGTCGCTCCCCGCGTTCGCGACCTTCTGCGGCAGCAGCAAGTCGCGCTGGATGATCCCCGAGGTGCCATCGAGGAGCAGCAGGTCCATCACCTCGAGCGCGACCCGATCGGGGTGGTTGGCCGCGACCAGCTGCCAGCCGAGCACGACGCCCTCGTTCGACGGCACCGGCACGTCGACCGCGACGCGACCCGGCAGCTGCGGCAGCGCCGCGGGATCGACCGCGGGCCCCGGCGGCTTCTTCCAGGGTCCAAACTCCTTCTCGAGCGTGGTCAGGATCGACGCGTCGACGTCGCCGGAGATCACGATCGCCATGTTCTGCGGCGTGTAGTAGCGAGCGAAGAACGCCTCCATGTCCTGATACGCCGGGCTCTTCAGGTGCTCGATCTCGCCGATCCCGCTACTCCAGCCGTAGCCGTGCTTGGGAAACAGCGTCTTCAAGAACGTTTCCTCGACGCGCCACAGCGGGTTGTCGATGCTGCGGTTCTTCTCCTCGTACACCGCCTCGAGCTCGGGCCAGAACAGGCGCCAGACCGGATCGCTGTAGCGCGTGGCTTCGACCTTCGCCCACTGCGCGATCCGGTTGTTCGGCACGTTGCTGATGTAGACCGTCGCGTCGTTCGCGGTGAACGCGTTCAGCCCGGTGATGCCGATCTGATCGTAGAGCTGGTCGAGCTCGTTCGGGATCTGGTACTGCGCCGCGGCCTGGGTCTCGGCGTCGATCTCCTTCAAGATCTTCGCGCGATCGGTGCCGGGCTTGCGGAGATCCGCGTAGAGCTGCGCGATCCGATCGACGTGCGGCTTCTCCTTCGCGTAGTCGAGCGTACCGAGCTCGCGGCTGCCCTTGAACACCATGTGCTCGAGGTAGTGCGCGAGCCCGGTCGACTGCTGCGGATCGTGACGGCTGCCGGCGCGCACGACGACGTGCGCCTGGAACGACGGCACCTCCTTGTCGGGCGCGAGGTAGACCGTCATGCCGTTCGACAGCTTGTGGATCGTGACCTTCATCGGATCGTTCGGCAGCGGCTGCGCGAGCAGCTTCGGCGTCTCGATCGCGCGCGCGCCCGATGGGTTGGCGGGACCGGTCTCTCCAATCGTGCCGCCGGCGCTTCCACCAGTCGTGCCGCCTCCGCCACCGACCGTCGTCGTGGTGGTCTTGGGACCGCAGGCCGCGAGCAGAGCGAGCAGCAGGACGCGCGTCTTCATCCGCGGAGTTACGCATGGCCCTCGACACGGATCAATCACGCGCCGATGACAGCGCGGTGATGACCTGGCGCAGCGCGGCGTGCCGGCTGTCGCGCCGTGTCGCAGCTACGAGGCGGGCGGCGGTTCCGGCAGCGTGGCGGCTGCCGGCGTCGCGATCAGCTTGAACTCGACGCGCCGATTGTTCGCCCGGGCCTGCGCGAGCTTCGCCCCGTTCAGCGTCGTCGGGTCGTCGATCGGCTGGATCTCGCCGTAGCCCTTCGCGAGCAGGCGCGCCTCGTCGATGCCCTTGCTCACGAGGTACGCCTTGACCGCGTCCGCGCGCGCCTGCGAGAGCGCGGTGTTGTCGGGAAACTTCGTGGTGTTCGCGATCTTCTGATCATCGGTGTGGCCAGCGATCTCGAGCCGGATGTCCTTGAACTCGAGCATCACCGCGATCGCCTGGTCGAGCACCTTGGTCGAGCCCGGCGCGAGGTCGGCCGAGCTGACCTTGAACGCGATGCCCTTGATCACGCCGTTCCACTTCGCGACCTGTGGTGGGATCTCGTCCGGGCAGCCGTCCTCGTCGGTGACCCCGTTGCGCGTCTCGGGCTGGTCGCCACACTGGTCGGCCGCGTCGAGCACGCCATCGGCATCGTTGTCGGGATCCGGGCAGCCGTCGTCGTCCTGGAACTGGTCTTGTCCTCGGGCTCGGCCACGCAGCTGTCCGCCGCATCGGGGACGCCGTCCTGATCGTTGTCGCGATCGCTGCAGCCGTCGGTGTCCTCGAAGCTGTCGATGTCCTCGGCCTCGAGCGGGCAGCGGTCGGCGGCACCAGCGATCCCGTCGTTGTCCGGATCTTCGTGTCGGCGCTCCGGTCGCTTCGCCGCCACCCGCGGCCGGCCGAATTCCTTGTACACGCCGATCAGGATCTCGGTGTCGAGTGCGACGCCGCTGTCGACCTTCGGCACCAACAGCGCACGCACGTCGAGCCGGACGCCCCAGTCGCTCGGCGTGCGGTACTTGGCACCGATGCCGAGGTATGGCGCGACGACCTTGTCGCGCTGCACGATGTCCTCGTTCTGCGAGTCCACGGTCTGGATCACGCCGGCACCGATGAACGCGAACGGGATCAGCTTGTCGTCGAGCTGGAGATACTGCGCGACCAGGTGCGCGCGATAGGTCAGCGCGGTGACGTCGAACAGCAGGCCACGCGGCTCGGTCGGGATCACGCCGAGCTCGGCCTCGATCCCGAGCAGACCGAACATCACGCCGACCCGACCGGCGAACAGCGACGAGTTGCGCAGGCTCTCCGGATCGGTCTCGTCGACCACGCCGAGCTTGCCCTCGTCGCTGAACGTGTGGACCCCGACCACGCCGCCGACCTCGACCTCGGCCCGCGCCAATCCCGCCAACGCGAGCGTCACCATCGCCGCAACAACTGCACGCATGTTGCGGTTGTGTGTCGGTGCGGTCCCTCACGCAAGGGTCCGGCTCACTTTGTTTGGCGAGCTGGTCCGGAGAATCTGGAACAAGATGGGGCATGACCCAGTGCCTCCAGCTCGAACGTGACCGTGCGATCGCGACTCTGTGGCTCGATCGACCGGCCAAGCGCAACGCGCTCGACGGCGAGCTCGTCCGGGCGTTCTCCGTCGCGCTCGACGAGGTCGCGACCGACGCCGCGATCCGCGTCGTCGTGATCCGCGGCCGCGGCGCGATGTTCTCGAGCGGGATCGATCACACCCTGCTGCTCGAGGTGTTCCAGGCCGCGCAACGCGCGCCGTTCCTCCACGTCCATCACCAGCTCCAGGACACGTTCCACCGGATGAACCGGTTGCAGAAGCCGGTGATCGTGGCGCTGCATGGTGTCGCCGTCGGCATGGGGCTCGAGCTCGCACTCGCGGCAGACGTCCGGATCGCGACCGAGGACTGCGTGTTCGGGCTGCCCGAGATCGCGTTCGGGATCGTGCCCGATGTCGGTGGCACGACGCGCCTGGTCCGCGCGGTCGGCGAGCCGCGGGCGCGCGAGCTGATCATGACCGGCCGCATGTTTCGCGGCCGCGTCGCCGAGCGCTACGGCCTGGTCCACGAGCTGTGCACTGCGGACGAGCTCGACGCCACGATCACCCGCCGCGCCACCGCCCTGGCAGCGCATCCGCCCGCCGCGCTCGGCCTCGCGAAGACGCTGTGTCAGCTGTCCGCCGATACTGACAGCGGCACGAGCTATCGGCTCGAGGGCATCATCCAGCAGTCGCTGATCGGCCAGCCCGATGCGAGCCAGTTCGCCGCTGGCGTCGCATTCATCAAGGCCGGCATCGCGAGCGCCGTGTAGTGACCCAGCGCAAGAGCTCGGAATCGCTCACCCGCGAGTTCGTGCTTGCACTCGCACCGCGGATTCTCATAATCGCCGCGAGGAAATGACCATGCGCGACCGGATCAAACCCGTTCTCGCGCGCGCCGCCGGATAAGTGGCTCGCGCTCGTCGCCGTCGATTCGACGGCTCGCCGCCACACCTCCACGGGACCCTCGCGTCCCGATCCCGCGTCCCTTGCTGCGCAGCGACAGCTCGCTGCCCCTCCTCCCCATGCGTCCACGTACGACTCGACAGGCCCGCACCAGACGGTGGGGCCGCTATCTGAAGATCGCCGGTGAAGCCGGCACGATCGCGATGAGCCTGCGCGACAAGCCGGGTCCGCTCGACTGGCTCGGCGTCGGGCTGCGCGCGTTCGGCATCGCACTCACCGTCCGCGACGAGCGGCGGAGATCCGAGGCGCGCGATCCCTGGAAGTTCTTCACCGACGTCCACGCGGAGCACCAGTGGACCGAGGTGCCCGAAGAGTTTCGCCGTCTCGTCATGGAGCATGTCGGCGGCAGCGTGATCGACGAGGCGTACTGGGATGGCGACGAGCAGTCGGCGTTCCTGTGCCACGGCGCGATCGCGGGCGAGCGCGTCGCGTGGGTCGGCGAGGGCCAGAACATCATCGACGGTCCGTACGTGATCACCGCACGCGAGACCGAGACCTATCGCGCGCTCGGCGACCGGCTGTGGCGCCGGCTCGGTGGGGCGCACCTGGTGTACGGCCCGTCGGGGCTGGTGCCAGATCCGTTCGACGGCACCGGCGTGATCGCCACCGCGCAGATGACCGAGCTCGCGGCGCGGATGGGTAAATTCCTCGCCGCCGGTGAGTCGCGCAGCTACCTGCTCGCCGGCCCGCCGGGCACCGGCAAGAGCCTGGCGATCCGCTGGCTGGTAGCCGAGCTCGGGCTGTCATCGGTGCGGATCGATCTCGCGGTGCTCACCCGGCTCCACGGCACGCACTCACCCACGCTGGCGACCAGCCTCGAGACGCTGCTCCAGCTGCTGCGGCCACGCGCGATGATCCTCGACGACCTCGATCGGATCGCGGTCACCGCGCCGTTGCTCGCGTTCCTCGAGCTCGCACAGCGAACGTGCGCCGTGGTGATCGCGTCCGCGAACTCGGTGACCAAGATGATGGGCGCCGCACTGCGTCCGGGCCGGTTCGACGACATCGTGCGCGTCGATCGCCTCGATCCGGACGTGCTGCGGACGCTGCTCGCCGAGGATGGCGAGCTGTTCGATCAGCTCGCGCCACTTCCGGCCGCGTACGTGATCGAGCTGGTCAAGCGCCGCCGCGTGCTCGGCAAGGCGCAGGCGCTCGCCGAGCTCGCGGAGCTGATCGAGCGCGCGGCACAGATCGGGGCGTGCATGGACAGCGACGACTAGCGGCGTCCAGTGCGCTTGACCTTGCGCTTCGCGCGACCGGCCGAGCGCTTGACCTTGCCCGCGACGTACGCCGCGGCGATCTCGACGTCGCCCTTGGTCTCCATCGCGGCGCCCTTTGCGACGGTCACCCGGTCGCCGGTGAGCTGGCCGGTGAGCCGCTTTGCCTTGCCTTTGAGCTTGTCGAGGGATGGCGCCGATCATGGTGACGCAACGAGATTGCAGCGCTCGTGCCGCGCTGGCGGCGGGCCAGGTTTCGGGCAGGCGAGCTCCCCGCCGTGGCACGCCCGCACGGTGTAACGTGTTGGCATGAGATGGATCAGCGCGCTGCTCGTCCTCGTCGCTTGTGGCAGCGACTCCCCGTCGGATCCCGACGCCGTTGCTGGCTCGAACGATGCCGCGGTCGACGGTCCAAGCTCGCAGGGGTGTGGTGGCCCGGCGGGGCCGACGGGTGCGGGGACCGGCACGATCATGGCCGGCGGACTCGAGCGGACCTACGTCCGGTTCGTGCCCGCGAGCTACGATCCAGCGAAACCGTACCCCCTGATCTTCGCGTGGCACGGCCGCACCGGCAACGGCACCGGCGCGCGACAGTACTTCCATCTCGAGGACGCGACCGCAGACCAGGCGATCATCGTCTATCCCGACGGTCTCCCGGTCACCGATGATCCCGGCGACACCGGCTGGGTCCTGACCCCCGACGGTCGCGACATCGCGCTGTTCGATGCGCTGCAGGCCGAGCTCACGAGCACGTACTGCGTTGGACGGACGTACAGCATGGGTCACAGCTTCGGCGGCTACATGACGAACGTGGTCGGGTGTTACCGCGGTGGCTCGGGGCCCAACGCGGTGCGCGCGATCGGTCCGATGGCCGGCGGCGGGCCGAACGGATCCTGCCCCGGTGGCCCGGTGTCGGCGGTCGTGATCCACGGGATCGAAGACATGGTCGTGCTGTTCGAGCAGGGCGAGGGCTCGCGCGATGCCTGGCTCGCAAAGGCGGGTTGCGACGCGACCTCTCAGCCGATCACGCCTGCACCGTGCGTCGCGTACGACGGCTGCGATGGCGGCAACCTCGTGCGGTTCTGCGCGCACAGCGAGCTGGCCGGCAACGGTCACGCCTGGCCATCGTTTGCGTCACCGGCGATCTGGGCGCTGTTCCAGGCCTCGCCCTAGGAGTCTGTAGGTCATAGATGGTTGATTACGGATCGACAGATCGATCCGGTTTTGATCGAATGGGTTAGTGAAGACCTACCGCCCGTACGCTCCCGGTCAGTCGTACCTGTTGCCGCCGTCGCCGAGCGAGTGGTTGCCTGAGGATCACCTAGCGTACTTCGTCCTCGAGCTGGTCGAGGACTTGGACCTGAGCGAGATCGAGCAGGTCATCCAGCGGCGGGATGCTCGTGGTGAGCGTCCGTTTTCGCCACGGATGATGACGGCGGTGCTGCTCTACGGCTACGCCGTCGGGCTGACGTCGTCGAGAAAGCTCGAGAAAGCGACCCACCAAGACGTCGCCTTTCGAGTGATTTCCGGCGGCGAGCATCCGCACTTCACGTCGATCAACGAGTTTCGGGCGACCCACCGCGAAGCCCTTGGAAACCTGTTCCAGCAGCTGCTCGCGGAGTGCATGTCAGCCGGTCTTGTGAAGCTCGGCCACGTGGCCATCGACGGAACCAAAATGAAGGCGAACGCGAGCAAGCACAAAGCGATGAGCTTTGACCGGATGGAGAAGGAGGATGTTCGGCTGACGGCGGAGATCCAATCCTACTTCGACCAAGCCGAAGCGGAGGATGCCGCGGAAGACAAGCTGTACGGAGTCGGCGAGCAGCAGCACGACCTACCCGCAGAGCTTCGTCGTCGTGAAGATCGACGAGCGAAGATCCGCGAAGTCCGCGAAGCGCTCAAGAAAGAGACCGCGAAGAAACGTGCCGCGGAGCTGCAGCGGCTCGCCGACGAGCTCCGCACCAAGGCAGAAGATCCGACCACTTCGCCCCGGAAGCAGAGCACCTTCATGACCGTTGCGGCGCAGCACGATCAACAAGCCGCAGAGCTCGACCGCGACGACGATGACGACCTGCCACCACCCACCGCCGACGACGATTTGCCGCGTAACACGCCGGCGAAGACACCCGATGGCACGCCCAAACCCAAGGCGCAGCGCAACTTCACGGATCCGGACAGCAGAATCATGGTGCGCGACGGCGGCTTCGTGCAGGCCTACAACGGTCAGATTGCCGTCGACGAACACCATCAGATCATCGTTGCCGCCGCGCTCAGCAATCAGGGCCCGGACCAAGAGTATTTCGAGCCGATGCTTCGACGCGTCGTCGAGAACTGTGGCGCGGTGCCAGAACGCACGACAGCCGACTCCGGATATTTTTCTGCGAGCAACGTCGCTGCAGCCGAAGCGATGGGAACCGAACCCTTCATCGCCGTCGGCGGCCATCTTCGCAACGGCCGGCCCGACGAGGAGTCTGTCCACGTCCAATGGAAAACTCCCGCCCGACAGGCGATGAGGGCGGTCCTGGAAACACCTCGCGGACACGCTGCCTACGCTCGACGAAAAGCCACCGTCGAGCCCGTCTTCGGTCAGATCAAAGCCTGCCAAGGAATCCGCCAGATGTCCTTCCGGGGAATCTGGAAGAATCGATGCGAGTGGCTGCTCATCTGCGCCACTCACAACCTGCTCAAGCTCTGGCGAGCGACCAAAGCACAGCGGCTCCGGCTCGCGGCAGCGACCTGAAGCGCCAGTCCCACGTGGGACTGCACGCCGGGAAAACGCCGCACCTCAGCAACGGGCCTAACGACCTACAGACTCCTAGAACTCACCCTCGACGCCGAGCCCGGGCACGGTGTCGAACGATCCTGCGACGACGACCGGCGACAGCGTGAGCGAGAACCGATGCGCCTCGCCGTCGACATAGCGCGGCATCCGGTCGTAGACCTCGGTGCGCAGCACCCGCCAGATCCACGGCATTGCGTCGGTGCCGGCGGCGGCGTGGTCGACCTCGAACGAGAACGCCAGGCTGATCGGCGCGGGACGCGGCAGCCGCTGCACCACGAGCAGCGGGGGGCGGGTCGCGCGCTCGAGCGCCAACGACACGGCGCAGGTCGGTGCGCGCGGACACGCCCGCGCCGGCACCACGGCGAGGATGGCGAGCAGGCTGACGAGGACTGCGATGCGCACGATCTGACCGGAGGCAAACCGCGTACCTATCGACGTGCGCGTCACGAGTGCCCGTCGGCGCCACGCTGTCGCGCGAACGCTCAGCGACCGATGTGCTCCACGGTGAGCACGTCTCGCTCGGACAGCTCGAAGTCGAGGGCCTCGAGGTCGTCCCGCATGTGGTCCGGGCTCTTCGTTCCGGTCAGCGGGATGATCCCGAGCTGGATCGCGAACCGGAACACGATCTGCTCCCGGGTCTTGCCGAGCCGCATCATGATCTCGTCCATCATCGGCCGCACGAGGTCGCGCGAGTTCGCGGTCAGCAGCGAGAATCCCTGGTATCGGATTCCGCGCTCGCGACACAGCGTACGCACCTCGGCATCCCAGCCCTCGCTCGCGTAGCAGCGGTTCTGGACGTAGGTCGGCGGCACGGTCGCGAGCTCGAGCAACAGCTCGAGCTGATCGCGCGACACGTTGCTGATCCCGATCGCGTGCGCTCGACCCGAGCGATGGACGTCCTCGATCGCACGCCACGCGGCGACATCCTCGTCGGCAAAGCCGCGATTCTGCGAGGGCCCATGCAGCAGGTACGAGTCGACGTGATCGGTGCCGAGGTGCTCGAGCGAGCTCGCGAACGACTGCGCGACCTGGGTCTCGATCGGCGCGTCCTCGTCGTACGGCAGCCGGTGATCCTGGCCGCGGCGATGGGTGAACTTGGTCTGCAGCCACAGCTCGTCGCGCCGCCCGGCGATCGCGGCGCCGACGCCAGCCTCGAAGTAGTGCTTGCGCTGGTTCGCGGTGTCGATCGCCGTGAACCCGGAGTCGAGCGCGAGCTGGGTCAGCCGCTCGGTCTCGGCCGCCTTCCACGCGGTGCCGTAGATCAGCTGCGGAGCGACGGTCACGCCTGGCCGACCGGCGCAGCCGAGGCCGCGCGCGCGACCGCACCGAGCTTCTCCTCGACCAGGATGTCGGCGACCTTGTAGGTCGGAGCCGCGAGCTTCTTGCTGCGCTCGCAGATGTCGAGGATGGTGTCGTAGATCTTCAGCGTCTTGTCGCGCGCGATCTTCGCGTCGTAGCCCTTGGCCTCCTGCGCGACGTTGATCAGCCCGCCCGCGTTGATCGCGTAGTCGGGCGCATAGATGATGCCGCGCGCGTGAAGGTCGTCGCCGTGGCGAGGCTCGGCGAGCTGGTTGTTCGCGGCACCCGCGACGATGCGGGCCTTGAGGTGCGGCACGGTCTCGTCGTTGATCCCGGCGCCGAGCGCGCACGGCGCGAACACGTCGCAGTCGAGCTTCGGGATGTCATCGATCGCGACGACCGCCGCGCCGAACTCGCGGTGCGCGCGCTCGCTCTTCAGCTTGTCGACGTCGGCGACCGTGAGCTTCGCGCCGGCCGCGTGCAGCTCCTTGCACAGGTGGTAGCCGACGTGCCCGACGCCCCGGGTCACCCAACCCCACCCCCACGTCGTCCCGCGGCCGACCACGAAGCCGACGCTGCCGATGGCCGTCGTCGCCGATCCGATGACCTCGGGCGCGTGGCCGAAAACCGAGCCGGTCGGCAATATCGACTACGAGGACTACACCAGCCCGACCAACTTGCTGGTTCGCCCGGCGGTGACGATCGTCGCCGTGCCCGCGCCGGTGCCGAAGGCCCCGCGTCCGGGCACCTCGCCGGCTACCGTGATCCCGGTGCCCCGCCTGCCGTCGCTTCGCGATGGTGGCCGGGTCGATCCAATGGCGCGCGCGATGCCGCCGCGCCGGTTCCCCAAGGGCACCACGCGCATCGATCCCAGCCAGCTGGGCTCGGACGAGACTCGTCCTGGCATCGTGATGCCGCCGGCGCCCCGACCGGTCTCGCTTCCCAGCATCAAGCGTTCGGCCTCGCGCGGGTGATGCGCGCGCTCCTGCTCGCCACGCTCGTCGCCTGCGGCGGCGGCAATGCCGCGAGCGAGAAGCCTGCCGCTCCCAAGCAGACCGACGTCGACGAGAAGGAGGCGGAGAAGGATGCGAAGGGTCTCGTCGAGGAGATCTACGAGACGCTCGGTCGCGGCAAGAAGGACAACCTGTTCTCGCTGCTCGACGACTCGCTGATCGTGCTCGGGCCGCGCAAGGCCGACGCGCTGGTCACGCGCACCGACGCCCTCGTCGCCCTCGGCGACACGTTCGATCCCAAGGCGAAGGACAAGGTCACCCTCCAGTCCTCTTCGCTCGAGGTCGTGGCCTCTCCCGGCGGGCGATCGGCGTGGGCGTTCGATGTCATCGAGATCGACGGCCAGTCGTTCGCGATGACCGCGATCTTGATCAACACGGACGACATCTGGCAGGTCGACGTCGCGGCGCTGGGGCGCCAGGCGTCGAGCAAGACGATCAAGGCCGAGCTCGAGAAGCAGGCGATCGTTCCCCCGGGTGCGACGGCCAAGGTGAAGGTTGACGCCTCGGCGCGCGGCGCGGTCGAGCGGTTCCAGAAGGGCCTCCTCGATCAGGAAGCGTGGGGAACCGATCTCGCCGGTCGCAGCGATGCGATCGTCGCCGGTCCCGCGGCGGGCGAGGTCGCGCGCGGCAAGAAGGCGATCAAGAAGCTGTGGAAGAAGCGGATCGAGAACAGGGTCCGCGCGGCAACGTCCGGCGAGATCACGGCCGACACCACGCCCGACGGTCAGCTGGCGTGGGTCAGCGCACCGATCACGCGCGTCGGTGAAGGCGAGGAGCCGACGCCGCTCCGCGCGTTCGCCGTGTTCGAGAAGGGCGACGGCGGCTGGAAGATGATCGCGCTCCAGGAGTCGCTCGCGATCGACGAGCCCGGTGCCGGGGCGAGCTTCGCGAAGATCGTTCCGCCGAAACCAGAGGAGCCGAAGGTCGAGGATCCTCCGCCGGAGGAGCCAAAGCAGAAGCCGAAGAAGAAGCCCAAGAAGAAGAAGAAGAAGAACAAGTCCGTCCAGCGCGAGGACGAGTAGTGGTCAGCCGCCCGGCCCGCTGACCGGGGGCCCGGGCTCGCGGGTCATCGGCATCACCGACCGCACGATGAGACCGATGCCGCCGACGAGCAGCACGAGCATCATCAGCGTGTTGAACAGCGAGGTGGTCTGGAAGTGGATGTCGAGGTTCGCGATGATCCCGACCAGGATCACCAGCGCGCCCGCGCCGGTCAGCACCCGTCCGACGAGCGAGCGGCCATTCGCGAACAGGATCGCGATGCCGATCAACATCGGAATCAGCGTGACGCCGAAGCTCGATCCTCCTCCCGAGCCGAGGAATCCGAACCGCCAGTAGCCGCCGTGGACCTGGACCTGATTGAACAGCAGGTAGCCACCAATGATGACCATGACGATGCCGAGCAAGAACGTGCGCGTTCCACCCGGCGTGCCCCCGACATTACGAATGTCCAATGCGTGTCTCCCCGAGGTGCAAATTGATCTTCACCATGCGTCCGGAAACCTCGCATTGCAAGGGGCTCGGTGGAACGTGCCGGTCGTGAACACGCGCCCCGGGCACCGCGAACGTGACCGCGGTCAGTGCGAGGGAGCACGCCGGCGCGTCGGCGCTCAGCTCGTTCCGAGCGGGCGCTCGAACGTCATGACGCCCTCATCCTCATCCTCCGTCAGCCCGCCTAGGATCGCGCCGACCTCGACCGTCGTGCCGGTGGCGGGTATCGCGGGCATCGACTGATCGCCACGCAACGAGCTGTCGAAGCTGGCGAGCGCATCGGCGATCTCGGTCGGGGAGGCACCGGTCTCGAGGATCCTCTCGATCACGCTGTTATCGAGCTCACCGAGGATCGCGATCACTTCATCACGAGTTGCCATGCCGTTGATCGGTGCACGGCCCGGACCATCGGAGGTTTTCGGAACCGCTACTCGCGCATGCCAGGCGCTTCGCGCCCGGTCGAGGCGACGTACTCGTCGTAGTTGCCACCGTAGACGCGCGGGCCTGCGGACGACAGCTCGAGCACGCGGTTCGCGAGCGCGCTGAGGAACTGGCGATCGTGCGAGACGAACACCAGCGTGCCCTCGTAGTCCGCGAGCGCGGTGACCAGCGCGCGCTTGGTCGCGATGTCGAGGTGGTTGGTCGGCTCGTCGAGCACGAGCAAGTTGGGTGCATCATACAGCAGCTTTGCGAGTGCGAGCCGCGCCCGCTCGCCACCCGACAGCACGCGCACCGGCTTGAACACGTCGTCGTCGTGGAACCCGAACGCGCCGGCGAGGCTGCGCAGCGTGCCCTGGTTCGCGAGTGGAGCGTGCTCCTGGAGCTCCTCGAGGACGGTCCGATCTCCGGACAGCCCGTCCATCACGTGCTGCGCGTAGTAACCGAGCGTGACCGAAGCTCCGATCGCGGCGTTGCCCGCGTCAGGTGGCAGCGCGCCGGCGATCATCTTGAGCAGGGTGGACTTGCCGGCGCCGTTCTCGCCCATCACGGCCCAGCGCTCCTTTGCGCCGTACGGTCAGGGTCAGGCCGCTGTGGACCTTGCGGGTGCCGTAGGCCTTCGCGATCGCGTCGAGCTTGACCACGTCGTCGCCCGAGCGTGGCGGGGTGCGGAACTCGAAGTGCTTCTCGACGATGCGACGCGGCTCCGCGACCATCTCGACCTTCTCGAGCTTCTTGACCCGGCTCTGCACCTGCGCCGCCTTCGCGACGTGCGTCTTGAACCGCTCGATGAACCGGCTCTCCTTTGCGAGCCGGGCCTGCTGGCGCGCGTACTCCGCCTCGCGCCGCTGCGCCTCGAGCGCGCGCATCTTCTCGTAGAAGTCATAGTTGCCGGTGTACGACCGCAGATCGCCGCCATCGATCTCGACGATCTTGCCGACCACGCGGTTCATGATCTCGCGATCGTGGCAGGTCATCACGACCGTGCCGGCGTAGTCGCGGAGAAATGCCTCGAGCCACAGGATCGACTCGAGGTCGAGATAGTTGGTCGGCTCGTCGAGCAACAACAGATCCGGCTGTGCCAGCAGGATCTGGGCGAGTGCGACGCGCATCTTCCAGCCACCCGACAGCGTCCCGACATCGTCGCCGATGCGATCGGGCGCGAACCCGAGACCGGCGAGGATCGACTGCGCACGGGCCTCGAGCTCGTAGCCGCCGAGGTCCTGGTAGCGCGACTGGACCTCGCCGAAGCGCGTCACCACAGCGTCGAGGTCGTCGCCCGGATCCTCGAGCTTCGCGGTCAGCACCGCCAGCTCGTCGGCGAGCTGCGAGACCTCCCCGGCGCCGGCACAGGTCTCCGACAGGATCGACCGCCCGCGCAGATCGCCGACGTCCTGGCGGAAGAAGCCGAGCGTCATCTTCTTCGGGCGCTCGATGGCGCCTTCATCCGGCTGCTCCTCGCCCGCGATCATCCGGAACACCGTGCTCTTGCCGGCGCCGTTGGGCCCGACGAGCCCGACCTTCTCGCCGGCGTTGATCTGGAACGACGCGTCGACGAACAGGATCTGTCCGCCGTACTGCTTGGTGACGGAGCTGAACGCGATCACGGTCCGCGCTTATAGCCCGCGGGCGCGGCTCAGTCGATCTCGATGAAGACGTCTGCGGCGGCGCCGGTCGCGTGATCGACCGAGACCTCGACGTAGGCGTCCAGCCACCGCCCGACGAGGACGTCCCACCCGGGATGGCCCGGATGCGGCTCGATCGCGGCGGTCTCGCGAAATTCTCGGATGCTCGCGACGTGGCCGGCACGAAACTCGGTCACCAGCTGCTCGAGCGAGCGCCCGAATTCGCTGCCCTCGAAGTCGAACGTGGCGAGCGCGCCGAGCAGCGCATCTGCCGCGACCTGGCGAACCGCGGCGTCGTTGCCGGGCACCGGGGCGACCGGCTCGACCAGGTCGATCGGACGCGCGAGCGCGTAGACCAGCCCTGCATCGACTGCGGCCGCGAGCGCGGCGGTGCGTGCGGTCACCGACAGGTACCAGCGCCCGAACATCGGCTCGAGGCGGGCCTCGACCGTCTGCTCCGTGCCGCCGACGAACTGCTCGATCCGCGCCGCGCCGACGAGCCCCGTGCCATCGCTGCGAAACGCCGGCGAGCCGGCCTCCGCGAGGCCATCGGCGAGCGCGGCCTGGAACGCGACATCGTCGACGAACACGCCGACCTTGCCGGCGCACGCCTGGACAACGACCGCCTCGCCGCAGCTCGCGAGATCGATCGTGCCGTCGGGAAGCGCCTCGAGGCACGCCTTTACCGGGCCGTCGCATTCGGGGCGCGGCCAGGTCTCGTACGCGTCACCGGCCGTGATCCCGAGCTTCTTGATCGCGAGGCCGAGGGACGCACGCTTGGTGACGCGCCCGCTCGCGAGGTCGGCGGAGATCTCGATGCTGTCCGACGTGCCGGCGATCGCCATCGCTTGATCCGGCGCGAGATCGACCTCGAACTTGCGGTCGGTCGTCAGCCGGACGTCAGTCAGCGAGACGCCGTTCGCGATCGCGGTGATTCGGGTCGCGGCCGTGGTGGTCGAGCCCTTGACTCGATAGACGACCGTGCCGCCGCGAACCACGGGCGTCAGCTCCGCGGTCAGGTAGATGCTGGACGACCCGGTGAACCCGGCGAGCCGCGGCCGCACCACGACGCGTGTGGTCAGGACGTCCGGCCGGCCGGTGCTCGGCGCGAATTCGAGGCGCACGAACTGATTCACGCCGTCGACCAGCGTGCGCAGCGTGGAGGCAGGCCAGGTGACCTCGTACGTACGCGCCGTGCGCACCGCGAAGTCGCCATACGGATCATCGAGCACGAATCCCATCCCGCCGGTGACGTTGCGACTCGCGCGGCCGCGCAGCGCCCACACGGCCCCGTCTGGCGTGTCGCGACGCTCGAGCTGCTTTGTCATCCACACCGAGGTCTCGCCGGTCCGGACCTTGATCTCGGTGCTGGCGTCGGCCTTGCCATCGTCCTCACCGGCGACCTCGACCTCGTCGACGTCCGATTCAGCTTGCGGCTCCGCACACGCGACCAGGCTGACCAACAAGCTGACATAGGCAAGGCGCATCACGACGCACCGCGGTGCAAGGGCCATGCGTGCACGACTCGCTTGCGAATCAAGACGTTGGCGCGGCTCGGGGGTGGCCAAGCGGGGAGCGCCGGCTACTCGACCAGCCAGCTCACGCGTCGTCCGGTGGACGGCGCGGCTTCTTGACCCGGGAGCGCCGACTCTCGGCCAGCTTCTGCGCCGCGTCCTGTTTGGCCGTCGCGGCGTGACGCTCGACGGCGAGCTTGTGGAAGCTGGCGAGGCGCGCGGCGGTGATCTTGCCGCGCACGGCACACCCGGGCTCTTGCTCGTGCTTGCAATCGCGAAACCGGCACGCACTCGCGAGCTCGGAGATGTCGTCAAAGGCGTCGACCACCTCGTCGCCGTCGTCGATCCACTGCGCGAGCTCGCGCATGCCGGGCGTGTCGATCCACAGGCCGCCATCGCCGGCGACGAACAGCTCGCGTCGCGTCGTGGTGTGGCGGCCGCGCGCGTCGGCGCGGATCTCTCGCGTCTCCTGCGCGGTTCCAAGCAGCGCATTCAGCAGCGAAGACTTGCCGACGCCGGAGGAGCCGAGCAGGACGCACGTTCGTCCCGGCCCGCCGAGCGCGTGGATCTCGTCGAGCCCCACCCCGGTGACCACCGAGATCGGGATCACGCGCACGCCGATCTGGATCGTCGACGCGACCGGCGCCGGGTCTGCGACGAGATCGGCCTTGGACAGCACGATCACCGGCGTGATCCCGCCGTCGCGCAGCAGGCTGACGTAGCGATCGATCCGCGCCGGTGACAGGTCGGCGTTCGCGGACGTCATCACGAGCCCGGTGTCGACATTCGCCGCGAGCGGCTGCGGCACCGTCGCCTCGCCCGCGGCCCGACGCACCAGAAAGCTGCGGCGCGGCAGGATGTGACGGATCGTCGCCGCGCCCGATCCTGCGAGCGCCTCGGTCCAGCGCTCGACCAGGATCCAGTCGCCGACGGTTGGCAACGCGCGCTTGTCGCGGGCCTCTGCGTACGCCTTGCCCGTGAGCTCGACCCACGCGGTGCCACCGTCGCCCATGGCGTGATACGCGCCGCGGTGCTCGGCGGCGATCCGCACCGGGACCATTGCGGTGTCGGGGTCGATCTCCCGGCGCGCGGCCTCCCATGCTGCGTCCCAGCCGAGTGGGTTCACACCGACTTCTCGAGATACCAGGTTGGGAGCGAGACGCGAGCCATGCGCTGCAGTCGTAACACGATGCTACGTTCACATTCATGGCGGAGGAGCGAGACGAGCGAGACGAGCGAGACGAGCGAGGCGAGCGGGACCGCTTGCGATTCAAGCTGGTGCTCCAGTTCTCGGCAGGCGTCCCGCACAACCGGGCGCTCGGGATCCGGATCGAGGAGGTCACCCAGGCCGGGACGCTGTTTCGATTGCCGTACGATGGCAAGCTCGTCGGCAACCCCGACACCGGCGTGCTTCACGGCGGCGCGATCACGGCGCTGCTCGATGGCGCTTCCGGCGCGGCGGTGTTCGCGACGCTGACCGACTTCGTGCCGATCGCGACGCTCGATCTGCGGATCGATTACCTGCGTCCCGCGGAGCCTGGCAAGGACGTGATGTGCCGCGCCAGCTGCTACAAGATGACCCGCAACGTGGCGTTCACGCGCGCCGTCGCGTACCACGACGATCCGGAGGATCCGATCGCGCACTCGGTCGGCACGTTCATGGTGTCGACCAAGACCGGAACGGTGCACAAGTCATGACCACGGCAACGCCCAGCTTGCTCGAGCGCGTGATCGCCGCGAAGCGCGACTCCGACTACCAGGCGCTGATCGACGCGGTGCCCTACGCGGGATTCCTCGGGCTCACTGCGGCGATGGATGGCGACGACCTGATCACCACCATGCGCTACGCGCCGCACCTGATCGGTAATCCGGCGCTGCCGGCGCTGCACGGCGGCACGCTCGGCGCGCTGCTCGAGTCGGCGGCGATCTTCGAGCTGCTGTGGCGCGCGGAGACCGTCGTGCTGCCGAAGACGATCACGCTCACCGTCGACTATCTGCGCTCGGGTGCCGCGGTCGACACGCACGCGCGCGGCATCGTGACGCGTCACGGCCGCCGGGTCACCAACGTGCGGATGGAGGCCTGGCAGGCCGATCGCGCGACCCCGGTCGCGATGGCGCACGCGATCTTCCTCGTGATGCGTTAGCGCCAGGTCGACGTCATCGAACGCCGTGACGGCGGAGCAGGCGATGCAGGTAGGCGCGATTGACGCCCGCTTCGCGTGCGGCCGCGGCCACGTTGTCGCTGGTTCGTGTCAGCAGCGCGGTGATGTAATCGCGCTCGAAGCTGTCGATCGCCTGGCGGCGCGCAACCTCGTAGGGCAGGCTCGCATCGACGTGGCTCGCCGGATGGGGCGCCAGCGGGGCGCCCGGGAGGCGGCGCTCGTTGAACACGACACACTGCTCGAGGTGGTTGCGGAGCTCGCGCACGTTGCCGGGCCACGATGCAGCCGCGAGCGCGGACAGAAAGTCGGGCGTGGTCAGCGTCCCGATCGCGTGGGCCGGTGCGCCGATCCGGCGGAGCAGGTGATCGACGAGCAGCGGCATGTCGCCCGTGCGTTCGCGCAGCGGCGGCAGCACGATCTTGACGACCGCGAGCCGGAAGTAGAGATCGGCGCGAAACGTCGCGCGGTTGACCTCGGCGCGAAGATCGCGATTGGTGGCCGCGACGATCCGCAGGTCGCACTTGATCGACTGCCTGCCGCCGACGCGCCGGACCTCGCGCGACTCGAGCGCGCGGAGCAGCTTGGGCTGGAGATCCTGCGGTAGCTCGCCGATCTCGTCGAGGAACACCGTGCCGCCCGACGCCTGCTCGAACACGCCGATCCGGCGCTCGGTCGCGCCGGTGAACGCGCCGCGCTCGTGCCCGAACAGCTCGGACTCGAGCAGGTTGGTCGGGATGGCGCTGCAATCGACCACGACGAACGGACCGCGGGCCCGGGGACTGGCCTCGTGGATCGCTTCTGCGACGCCTTCCTTGCCCGTGCCGGTCTCGCCTTCGATCAGCACGGTGACATCGGTGACCGCGACGCGCTCGAGTTGCGAGAACACCTCGCGCATCGGCACGCTCGCGCCGACCAGCGAGCCGAAGGCGGCGCGCTCCGAGGTGGCAAGCTCGGCGTGTGCGGAGTCGACCTCGATCTTGACCTGGGTGTGGCCGAGCGCGAGCACGGTCCCGCCGGGCACCGTGGCGTCCGCGATGCCGATGCCTTCCGTCAGCGTGCCGTTGCGGCTGCCGAGATCTTTCACGCGCACGCGGTTGGCCGCCACCGCGAGCTCGCAGTGAAACCGCGACACCGTCGGATCGTCAAGCACGAGATCGTTGGAGGGATGCGATCCGATCGCGCACTTCTCGAGCGGCTCGGTCCAGCTTGCTCCAACCGCCGGGCCGGCAGTCACGGTCACCCGGAAGCGCCGGATCGCGCGTCCCTTGGCTCCACCCGTCGGTCGGGTCAGCACCGGATCGGATCGGTCGGTCATCTCGTTCAACGGTATCACTTCGCGGCGGCGACGGCCGGTCGCCAGGTCAGCGCGTCGTTGTGAGGATCGATGGCCGCGTTCGTGACCGTATCGATCCAGCGATGCAGTGCGGCCGGCTCGCGTGGACCGGCGTCCTCGAACACGCCGATGTCGCCGTGGCCACCAACCTGGTAGGCGACGAGGCGATCGCCGTCGCCAAGCGCCACCTCGAACGGCAGCGTGCCGATGTCTCGCAGGATCTGCTCGCCGGTGTCGAGGAACCGCATGCCCACGAAGCCCAGATCCGCGGTCGCCACCGCGCGCGCCCCGAACCAGATCCGGCGGACGCCCTTCGCTCCCTTCACGCGAAGCGTCGCGCCGGTGAGATCGACCCGCCACAGCGATTGATCCGTCGCCTGCACCATGACGCTGCCGTCGGGATGATACGCCACCAGATCCGGCGCGACCGGAAGTGTCGCGACCAGCGTCAGCCGATGGCCATCGTAGCGATGCAGGGCCGAGCCGATCACGATCCACACGCCACCATCGGGGGCCGCGACCAGGACGCGCACCGCGCCCGGCGTCGTGATCACCGTATGCGTGCCCGCGGTCAGATCGATCCGAGCAAGCTGGTTGGCGGGCAGCAACGCGGCCCCCCAGCGCCCGGCCACCGTGACCAGCTCGAGGTGCGCCGGTGCGGTCCAGCGCGTGTGACGCGAGCCATCGAGCCGCAGCTCCCGGAGCACGCGAAAACCCTCTGCGAAGTACACGCTTCCGGTGTCGAGGTCGAGCGCGACGTCGCGCGCGTCGGTGAGCCGGTCCACCCGTCCGCTCACGCCATCGATCACGTCGTACGAGTCCGCCACCAGGCGCTGCGCGATCACCCGCCTGCCGCCGTGGCGCTGGGTACACGCGAGATATGGGCCGTCAGCGAGCGCGCGGGTCTCGCCGGTATCGAGCGCAGTCGCGGTGATCGAGGTGCCGACCAGCGCGAAGATCCGCTCGCCGTCGAGCGCGCACAGCCGCGAGCCTGCATCGAGCTGAAACCGCCGCGGCAACACGGTGCGGGTGTCCCACCACGTGATCGTCCCGTCCCATCCACCTATCGCGACGTAGGGCGAGCTCGGCGAGCCGGCAAGCTTGCGGCTACCGGGCTGTTCGCTGGTGATCCGGTACGTGCCGTGGTCGTCGAGCAACGCGATCGCGCCGGTATCGGACACGACGACGACACCGTGCGGAGTGCGTGACACCGTGAACATCGAACCGAAACCGCGTAACACCTCGACGGCCGCGGTGCCCGTGAGTCGATCCAGCGCGCCCGGCACGCCGGGCTTGGCCACGAGCAGATCGCGACCTAGATAGAACATCGTGTGGATGTGACGGAGTGGCCAGCGCTGGCGCACGGCGCCGGTCGCGAGGTCCCACTCGACCAGCTCGTCGTCGAGCGAGACCGCGCCGCGAGAGCCATCTCCTGCGATCGCGATGCCGAGCGTGCTGGCGAAGCTGCGCACGGTCTTGCCGAGCACGCGTTCGCCGCGCGGATCGAGGACCCGCACCCCGCTCTTGCCCTCGACCACCATGCGGTCGCCCTGGATCGCCGCGCGGGTCACGTCGCGAGCGATGATCGACTCGGAGGGCGCCGTGACCCCGTGCTCGACGATCGCGCGCTGGTTCGCGTCGAGGTACCAGAAGCGCGCAGGGCCCGCCGCCCACAGCTCGGTGGCATTGACCTCCGGGTGCACCGCGCGAGTGGTGCCGGTGACGAGGTCGACGATCAGGAGGCCACGGCACTCGACGACGCAGACCACGGTGGTGCTGTCGAGCCACACCGCGGCGTTGATCAGCACGCCCTCGACGAGCGTGCGCGACGCGCCGGTCGCGAGATCGTGCACGCGCAGCGTGGCATCGGCGCCGGCGCTCAGCAGGAGCCGATCCGGTCCGAGCTCGAGCACATTGATCGCGCCGCGATGGACGGCGATCCCGTGCGCGACCCCGTGCGCGGCAGCCGCGGCGGCGATGTCACGTGCCCGCGCGAGCTGTCGCGAGCCGGATGCCACCCCGCGCAGGAGTGCCACCGCACGGGCCGGATCGCGCGAGGCCAGCACGCTCGCGCGATCGAGCAGCATCAGCTCGGCGCGCTCTGCGGCGAGCCGCTCGCCGGCCTCCGCGGTTCGGCGCGAGGCATCGGCTCGATCGCGTTCCTGCAGGATGTTGGTCACCGCGAGGACCGAGACGACCGCGAGCGCGACGATCGCCGCCGCGCCGATCGCGACCGCGATTCGATGGCGGCGCACGAACCTGACGACCCGGTCGACGGATGAATAGACGTGTGCCGCGACTAGCTTGCCGGTGAGGAACGCCCGGAGATCGGCGGCCAGCTCGCCGGCGTGGCGGTAGCGCGCCTCGCGCGAGATCGCTGTCGCCTTGTCGACGATCGCGACCAGCTCGGGTGGGACCTCGGGTGCGAGCTTCTCGAGCGGGATTCGCACGCCGCGTGCCGCGCGCTCGATCCACTCGGTCGCCGAGCTGCCGTCGTACGGGGTGACGCCCGCGAGCACGTGGAACAGGGTCGCCCCGAGCGCATAGACATCCGCGCGTTCGTCGGCGCGCTCCCCGCGTGCTTGCTCGGGAGCCATGTATCCCGGCGTGCCGAACGCCTGACCGGCGTGGGTCAGCTCGCTCGAGTCAGGGATCGCAGCACCGGTGGGCAGCTCCGCACCGGCGAGCTCGCGCGCGAGGCCCCAGTCGATCAGCAGCGTCTGGCCGTGGCTGCCGATCAGGATGTTCCACGGCTTGATGTCGCGATGGATGATGTGGCGTGCGTGGGCGAACGCGGCAGCGTCGACGGCGGCGAGCACGTTCGGCACCAGCGCGATCCGCTCGCGCACCGTCCTCGCGCGGGTCACCAGATCCGAGAGCGCCTCGCCCTCGATCTTGCGCATGATGTAGAACGGCCGGCCGAGCGCGTCGCGACCCGCGTCGTAGATCGGCACGATCGCGGGGTGCTCGAGCTTCGCGGTGAGCCGGGCTTCGCGTGCGAACCGCTCCAGATCGACCTGGCGATCGGAGAGCGCCTGCTTGATCGCGACCTCGCGCGCGAGCGACGTGTCGGTCGCCGCGACCACCCGACCCATGCCACCACGCCCGAGCTCGTCGCCGAG
This sequence comes from Kofleriaceae bacterium, assembly GCA_037720695.1. Taxonomy (GTDB): domain Bacteria; phylum Myxococcota_A; class Polyangia; order Haliangiales; family Haliangiaceae; genus JABFXX01. The sequence goes on from JBBJLY010000006.1 coordinate 65,607, forward strand.
CGCGAACCGCACCAGACCCCCATCGAACGCCCGGGCTTCGGGCTGCAGCACGACATCGACGGTTGCGACCTGTGCGGTGACCTCGGCGGTGCTTCGGTGCCAGCGCTCGACGGGGCGATCGGGACGCGTGGCGGCCTGCTCCGGCGGATCGTCGTCACCGTCCTCCACCTGGCGATCGTACGTCACGCAACTCGCGTACCGAGCCCGCTGTCGCCGAAACCCCGCTCGCGGCGGACTCGTGTGGCGTGGCAGGCGACAGCGTCGCCCGCCGAGCGACAGCTACGTCGAGGCCGGGAGCCACATCGTGATCACCGCGCCTCCGCCCTCCCGCGAGGCGAGCGTCACCCCGCCACCGAGCGTGATGGCGACAGAGCGAGCGACGCCGAGTCCGACACCGACGCCAGCGCCACGCGCCGACGAGCGAAAGAACGGATCGAACGCGCGGCGACTTTCTTCGGCGGTGAGCTCGCGACCGTTGTCGGACACCTCGACCACGATGTCGGACGCGCGTTCCTCGACCGAGACCACGATGCGATTACTGGTGTTCGTGTTCTCGGTATCGAACCCCGAGCCCGAGAACAGCATCATCGCGATCACCGCCTGGCCAATGCGCGACTCCTCGCCGAGCACGGGACGCACCGGGAAGATCTGGCGGATGACATGCGCGCGCGGCTCGATCGTGGGCGCCACCAACCGGAGGGCCGACGACACGACGACCGCGAGGTCGACCGACTGGCTCGTGCTGCGGGTCGCGAGCGTCTGCAGCGCGCGCACGTTGGACGCGATCCGTTCTGCACCCGTGGTGATGTCGTCGAGGCAGCGCCGCGCTTGCGGCTGGACGTGATCCGACAGCGTGGTCAGCTGCTTGCGCAGCGAGCGCAGGTTCAACAGCACCGAGGTCAGCGGGTTATTGATCTCGTGCGCGAACCCGGCCGCGAGTGCGCCCACCAGCCCGATGCGGTCGGCCTCGAGCAGCGAGCTCTGACTCTTGACGTCGCGGATCGCCATCACGTACGCGATGCCATCGGGCAGGCGGTGCGCCGAGATCGTGATCTCGATCGGGATCTTGCGGCCATCCTTGTGCTGCCCGAGCAGCTCCATCGCAGGTGGGATCGGCTGGCCGGCGCGAAACCCGGACGACAGCTGGGTCACCCAGTCGTGCTGATCCGTGGCGAGCATGGTGAGCGGAGGCATGTCGTCTAGCTGCCCGGGCGTGTACCCGAAGATCGCAGCGGCCGGGTCGTTGGCGTACCAGCGCTCCAACCCGTTGCCGCGATCGGCGACCACCAGGATGCCGGTACCGACGACGTTGAGGATGTCGAGCAGCGCGGGGACCAGCGGCGCGAGGTCAGGCGCCGTCACGGTGACCTTTGCCAGGAGCGTTGCCAGGAGCTTTGATAAACGTGCCGTTGTCGCGGTCCTTGATCACGCCCGGGAACTGCAGCACCTGGTTGTGCATCGCGACGTAGACGCCGGGTGCCACGACCTGAACCGCGAGCAGGGCCTCGGTCAGGTTCTGCAGCGCGTCGGTCGAGCGCAGCGCGTACGGCCGCATCGCGCCAGTGAACACGATCGGCGACGCGGGCTTGCCGACAAGCTCGCAGCAGCGTTCGCCGGAGATCGACAGCCGGTCGGTGCCGTGCACGACGACGACGCCGTCGTGCGTGGCGGCCATCCGCGTTGCGGTGTCGGCGATCAACGTGTGATCTTCGGCCGACATCTCGATGCTGTCCTTGTTCATCAGCGACACGCGCTGGATCGCGACGCCGCGCAGCTCGAGCGTCGCGAGCATGAAGTCGAGCACCGACAGCTTGTTCGCGAGCACGCCGGAGAGCTCGTCATACGTCTTCTCGATCGTCCCTCCGGTCGAGATCAACGCGATGTGGCGCTTCATGACACGAGCGGCAAGGTGAAGTAGACCGCGATCGCCGCGATCGCCGCGACGAGCAGCACCAATACCACGGTCAGCAGATGCCGGGTCTCCCTCGGTGGTGCGAGATCTGCGGGAGCTGCGAGCCGCGGCACGGACGGACGCTCCTTGACCGCCGCCGGGATCAGCTGGTCCGAGAACCGCTCGGTCGATGGCGGGAGCTCCTCGTGGCGCTCGAACACCGCGACCGCTGCCCGGTACTCCAGGCTCTGGATCGAGAGGGGGCGTGCGGGGTTGCCGTCCATCACGATCGTCACCTGGCCGCTCATCGCGGGGTCGAGCGGCGCGACCTCGCCGCGCTCGATCGCGATGCCGGGCTGTTCGAGAATACTGGGATCGTTATCGTCGAGCACGATCGTGCGGCGCGAGCGCACCGCAGCGCCGCGTGGCTTGGTCAGATCGAACGCCCAGTCGACCCACTCCTGCACCTGGGCGTTCGAGATCACGAGCCCGAGCCGCTGGGTCACCGTGGTCATCGCCGTGCGCAGCGCGGTCGCATGTTGCCAGCGTTGTTCCGGATCACGCGCAAGCGCCGTCATCACGATGTCGTCGACCTCGGGCGGAACATTGGGGTTGTTCGCCGATGGCGGCTGGAGCGGCATCGTGCGCACGCGCTCGAGCGTGTCGATGTCGTCGCGCCCGGTGAACAGCGGGCGGTTGGTGAGCAGCTCCCACGCGATCACCCCGAGCGCGAACAGATCGGCGCGCGCGTCGATCGAGCCGGCGATGTACTCCGGCGCCATGTAGCCGAACTTGCCCTTGACCGTGCCGCTCATCGTCTGCAGCCCGGCCGCCGACGCCTTCGCGATCCCGAAGTCGATCAACTTCACAACGCCGCCCTCGGCGACGATGATGTTCGACGGCGAGACATCGCGGTGAATGATCCCGAGCGGCGCGCCACCGTCGTCGCACAGGTTGTGCGCGTAATCGAGCGCGTCGCACAGCTGGTTCACGATGTTGAGCGCGACCGAGACGGGCATCGGGCCGGTGGTCTGCGAGGCGTGACGCAACACCGCGCGCAGATCGCGGCCGAGGACCAGCTCCATCGCGATGAAGTAGATGTCGCCCACCTTGCCGAGCTCGTACGTCTGCGCGACGTTCGCGTGGCGCAGGTGGCTCGCGAGATGTGCCTCGCGGACGAACGCCCGCACCATGCTCTCGTCACTGGCGACGTGCGGCAGCATGCGTTTGAGCGCGACCGGCCGGTGGAAGCCCTCTCCGCTCGCGATCTCGGCGCGATGGACCTGCGCCATCCCGCCGACGCCGAGCTCCTCGTACACGAGGTACGGCCCGAACGCCTCGGTAGGCGCGGCGATCACGGCACGATGGTACCAGGAACCATCCGATGTCGCTGATCAGCTGGCAACGCGCGAGCGGAACCGGGCCCGTGCGGTCGGAGTGATCTGCCGGAGCACCAGCAGGATCGTCGCGACCGGGATCACGAGTGAGATCGCCATCGGCCACAGGAGCTTCAACGCGCCCGAGCCGAACTTGCCGTGCAGGTCGCTCCACATCGCGAACACCGGCCACGCGATGTACGCGGTGACCGCGACCGAGGCCACCGCGAACACGAGGCTGACGATCCGGTGATACGGCGACATCCGGATCAGCTCGATCCCGGCCCATACCTGTAGCATCACGATCCCCGCGCTCCACCACAGCGAGCGCACGCCCTGGCTACCGAACAGGAACATGTCGTCGAGCCGGTCCATGCGCGAGCCCTCGAACAGGTCGCCGCCGAACGCGATCTGCGGGATCAGCACCGAGCCCTGGAGCACCGCCATCACGAGCAGCAGCCACCCGAGCCCGGTCAGGCCAGCGTCGGGCGCGCGCCGGTGCACCGCGCCTTGGTCGGCTGCGAGCAGGTCGGCGAACTGGCGGTCACTGAAGAACCGGCGGACGATCATCGGCCAGGTCATCAGCATCCACACGACGCCGGTCACCACGACGAGGCCCATGATGTTCAGCGAGACCATCATCACGAGCAGCAGCAGGGCGCCGCCCGCGACGAACGAGCTGATGATCCCGAAGTTCGAGTAGCGGTTGGCGAGCTCGACCGCGCGATCGACCGACGTCTCGCGCAGCCCCGATAGGCCAGCCTGGATGTGCAGCACCGAGCGCACGACCAGCATGCCCAGCACGAGCAGGAGCAGGATCCCGGGGCCTTGCTGGAGCGCCTGGCCGCCGGAGTCCAGCAGCACCACCAGCGCCGTGCAGGTGATGAACGCGCCGCAGATGCCGAGGATCGTCATCACGATCGCCGCGCTCTCGAAGCCCTTGTCCTCGGACACCGGGAGCTCGTACGTGAACCGCCGGAACCCCTGGCTGGCGAGCATGCCGAGCAACACGAGTGGCCAGGCCGCGAGCCCGAGCCCGAGCCCGAGCACGGGCTTGCCGTCCACGCCGAACTTGAACTTCATGGCGAGCACGACCACGACTGCGTGCGCGAGCCCGATGATGATGTAGCGATAGATGCCGCGGAGCGGGCTGATCGGCTTCTCGTCGTAACCGATGCGGCGGCCGTACAGCAGCTCCGTGCCCGCCATGCGGTGGAACAGCGAGCGCGCAACCGAAATGCCGAGCAACAGGAACAGCCACAGCATGTCCTTGCCGCCCTGGAGCTGCGACAGGAACAGCACGACGAACGTCGCGAGCGTGGCGTACGCGGCGAGCACGCTGCCGCCCAGCTGCAGGAGGAGCCCGAGCGTCGCCAGCCCACCATCGACCGGCACGCGCAGCTCGGTGCTCGGCATCACCCGATTCGCAGGCGCCGGCGCCGACCCGACCACACCCTCTGATTCGCTCGACATGTGCACAGGTTCATAACATGCCGTGTTTGGCGGCTCACGAGGAACCAGCGAGGGCGTGGCGGCGGAGCCGGTCGACGAGCTGCGGCAAGCGGTCCTGGCCCCACGCGGTGAAGTCGCCGACCCGGAACGACGGCACGCCCCACAGGCCGACCACCGCGAGATCCTGAGCGTTGACCGTCGCGGCCTTGAGTGCCTCGGGCTTGCCGAGCGCTTCCTTGGCCTCGTTCCACGGCAAGCCCGCACGCTCGACGATCTCGCGGAGATCCACGTACTCCGCAACGTCGCGCGCCTCCGACCAGATACCGCGCATTGCCGACTTCGCGAACGCGAGCGCTGCGCCCCGCTGACCCGCCCAGTGCGCGATCGCCAGACAGTTGTCGATGCCCGCACCCAGGGGATCGCAGAGCTCGCCAAACGCGATGCCGAGCCGGTCCGCTTCACGCTTGGCATCGCGCACGATGTACATCCGCTTGATCGCGGGCACCGTCATCCCGCGCGCGACCATGGGCGCGACCGGCTTCAGCACGAGCGGGATGTCGTACGGCGCCAGGATGGTCTCGATCTGCTCGAGCGCGAGGTACGAGTACGGAGACCGGAACGAGAACCACATCTCGCAGGTCAGCGGCTTGTCCGACAGCTTCAGCGGGCCGCGCTCGGCGAGCGGGCGCTGCTGGACGACATGCACCAGCGGCTTGTCGAGATCGCGTGCGAGCTCGGCCTCGAGATACGGCAGGCGATCGATGCCCCAGTACCAGATGCCGTTGTAGTGGAGCATCGCGCCCTGGTAGTGCCCCTTCCTGCGGAGCTCCGCGTACGCCGCGTTCAGGTAAGGGGGCACCGAGTTGTGCGCCTCGGCGCCGAACTTCCCGAGCAGCGTCGCGATCAGCTTGCGATCGTTCTGCCACAGCGCCTTGCCGAGCTCGAGGATCGCCTGCAGCCGCTCCATCGCGGTCCGCTCGCGGATCAGCGCGGTGCTGACCTCGCGCACGGCACCTGGGTCGGCTTCCTTCTTACCCGGAAACTCGAGATCGTAGTACGCCGCGAGCTGCTGGGCGTCGCGACACGTGTGGCTCGGCCGCAGCGTTGGCGCCGCATCGACGTCGGAGGCCGGCGGCGTGATGATGTGGATCGCGAGCTCGACCGGATACTGCTCGACCAGCCGCGCGACCGCCTGCGCTGTCAGGTAACTGACCGCGTCGCCAACCTCGAAGTAAAAGTCGAGACGGCGCGGTGCATTGGTGATCGAATCCTTGACGCGGGTCAGCGCGCGACGCGCGGCTTCGCCCGTCGGTCCGAGCAGCGTCGCGATGGCTTTCCCCTTGAGTCGCTTGGCGATGATCATGCGGCGGGTCAATATACGCCGCCGTGGACGAATCTCGGATACGTGACGCGATCGAGTTACTCGAGCAGCTCGCGGGTGACCAGGAGTCATTCGCCGAGCTCCCCGATCAGGTGCGTACGCGCCTGGTCGTTGCCGCAGGTCAGCTGTCGCGACCCGATCGCTACGTCCGCAAGGCGCTGTCGAAGGCCCTGATCCGCGTCCGCAAGAAGGCGAGGAAGGAGGCGGAGCGTTCGGTGCTCGATCAGACCGGCATCCGCGCGCTCCGGCGCGAGCCCGTGTTCCGTACGCCCCTGGCGTACCCGAAGATGGCGCTCGCGGAGCCGCTCCGCGATGACGAGGGTGAAGTCGACGAGTGGGCCGAGGCCGAAGCGCGTCGTGACACCGGCCGCGTCGAGACGCCGCGCCATTGCTACGTCTGCAAGGCTGACTTTCACCAGCTCCACCACTTCTACGACCAGATGTGCAACGCGTGTGCGGAGCTCAACTTCGCGAAGCGCGAGGCGTCCGCGGATCTGCGTGGCCGCGTCGTGTTCGTCACCGGCGCACGGGTCAAGATCGGCTACCAGGCCGCGATCAAGCTGCTGCGCGCTGGCGCCGAGACCATCGTCGCGACGCGCTTCCCACGCGATGCGGCCCGCCGGTTCGCGCGCGAAGCGGACGCCGCGGACTGGACGCACCGGCTCCACATCTACGGCATCGATCTCCGTCACACGCCGAGCGTCGAGCATCTGTGTCGCCACCTGCTCGACACCCAGCCGCGCCTCGACGCGCTGATCAACAACGCGTGCCAGACCGTGCGCCGCCCGGGTGGCTGGTACGACCACGTCGTCGAGCACGAGGGCGAGCCGGCGCTGGGCCTCGAGGCCGGGTTCCTGGAGCGCGATCGATCGCTACGCGGCGAGCTCGGGAGCGGCGAGGGCCAGGAGATCGCGCGCACCGGGTTGTGGCGGTCCTCGATCCTCGCCCAGGTGCCGCTACTCGCCGAGGATCACGAGCGCGGCAGCCACCTGTATCCCGCCGGTCGCCTCGATCAGGACCTCCAGCAGGTCGACCTCCGCGACTTCAACAGCTGGCGGATGACCCTCGCCGAGGTTCCCACTGCCGAGCTCCTCGAGGTTCAGCTGGTCAACGCGATCGCGCCGTTCGTGTTGAATGCTCGGCTCCGTCCGCTGCTCGCCGCCGTCCCGACCAACGACGCCCACGTCGTCAACGTGTCGGCGATGGAGGGCCAGTTCTACCGGCGCTGGAAGACGGACAAGCATCCGCACACCAACATGGCGAAGGCCGCGCTCAACATGATGACGCGGACGTCCGCTGCCGACTACATCAAGGACGGCATCCACATGAACAGCGTCGACACGGGGTGGGTCACCGACGAAGATCCGCAGCACCACGCGACGCGCAAGACCGAGGTCCACGGCTTCCACCCGCCGCTCGACATCATCGACGGCGCCGCGCGGATCGTCGATCCCCTGTTCGACGGCCTCAACCGGGGCACGCACCTGTGGGGCCTGTTCCTCAAGGACTACAAGCCCGCGCCCTGGTGACAAACCTGACAAAAGGCTGTCACGGGAACGCTGTACATCCGTGACATGACGACCAAGACCTATTCAGGTAGCTGTCACTGCGGCAAGGTTTCCTTCGCGGCGGATATCGATCTCGCCGCCGGGACGGGCAAGTGCAATTGCTCGTTCTGCTGGAAGGTCCGCAACTGGAGCGTGATCATCAAGCCGGATGCGTTTCGCGCACTCGCGGGTGAGGCCGAGCAGACCGGATACCAGTTCAACACGAAGTCGGGCCACCACCAGTTCTGCAAGCACTGCGGCGTGCGGACGTACAGCCGCGGCCACCTCGAGCAGCTCGGCGGCGACTACGTGTCGGTCGCGCTGGCATCGCTGGACGATCTCGATCCCGCGACGCTCGCGGAGGCCCCGGTCAAGTGCATGGATGGCCGCGCCGACAACTGGTGGAACACGCCAGCGGAGACCCGGCACCTGTAGAGCTCGGGGATGGCAGGCCGAGCTGGTCGAGATCGGGTACGGCCGCCCGATCAGTGGATCAGGGACAGGCCGACGCCGGCGCGATCGGTCCCCAGCTGCGGCACGACCAGCACGCGCGCGCCGCGGCGGCGCGCCAGCGCCGGCGTCTGCCAGAGGTCGTAGATTCCCCACGCGAGCGCGCCGGCGCCGAGCAACGCACCGCCGCCGATCATGAAGCCGCCGACGCCCTTGGGGAGCGCGCAATCGCCGGTCTCGCCGCATCCGAAGCCGATCACGAGCGCGCCGGCGGCGATCGAGGCGGTTCCGAGCACCACGAGCCCTGGGCGGGCGAGGGCGCCCGCGATGCCGCGCTTCCACTCGCCCGCGGCGAGCAGGCCAATCGCGGGACCGATGGAGATCGTTGCAAGTCCGACCCCTGCGGCATGGAGCTCGGGCTCACCGGTGTCGCGCTGCGACACGTAGACCGTGGTCGCGACGCCCGCGAGCGTGGTGCCGATCGAGATCAGCTGAGCCGTCCGTGGCTCGATCGACGACCATTCGTCGGCGTGCGCGGATGCAGTGAGCGCGGTGAGCGTGACGACGCAGGGCACGAGGCGCATCGGTCGCGATCGTACCCGGCTTCGAGCTGACGTAGAAACAGATACGTAGTCCGCAGTTAGGCATTCTTCGAAAAATAGCTATTGCATCGCCGCGCGGGATCCGTATAACTCCTCGCAGATGACGAGCTCGCAGGGACATCACCACGACTGAGCGGCCGGGAAGTAACTTCCCCAGGAAGAGGCCGCCTTCGCACGAGGTGGCCTCGTTTCGTTTCGGCCCCGTCGTCGCTGTTCCCTCTGCGTCATCACAAAGTTTCGCGCGTTCCCATCGCGGCGTGCCCACACGCAACCTGCTCGTAAGAGCACCCGGCTGTTAACCGGATCCCGCAAGGGGTCTCGCGCACGTCGCACTCGGAACGCGCCATTGCTTTTTTTGCTCGCGCCCACTCGCAGAAACCCAACACGCAAACTACTTGGTTCGACTCCAAGCCCCGCTACTAGCTGCAGCGGGGACGCCGTGTGGACGGCACTCTCCTCATAAGAGATCAACTCTTGCGGTTTTCGCACTCGGGCGTGCGCATGTGTTTTTTCTGCACGTCACGTCGCTCGGAGCCAACACGCCATAGCGGGTCAATGAGACCCGGCTGGATTCGAAACCCAAGAGCCTGCAAGGGCCACTCGTGCTCCGAGCACTCCGACGTGCACATCTGTTTTCACGTGCCCATCAGCGGCGAGCCAACACGCATTCTGGAATAGCTCATCTGGCAGAGCATCAGATTTCGATCTGAATGTAGCGGGTTCAACCCCCGCTTCCAAAACCCTCGTGCTCGTCCCACTCGGACATGTGAGCTTGTTTTCGCGCGCCACGACGACCCCGCGCGCACCTGGTTTCCGCGCCCCGCAGCACAAGCCCCACACGCATATGAAAGATGCGGGTTCGAATCCCGTCGCCCGCTTTTATGCGGGCGTGGCCGACCGGTAAGGCATTTCCCTTCAGAGGAAAAAACCATTTGTGGCTTGCGCACTCGGGCGCGAAAAAATTTTCGAGTGGCCGCACGACGCGGCCCTCGCCCCGTGAAAGGGAGGTCGGTCATGACGAACGCACGTACGCCCCTGCCGGAGTCGCAGATGGGTCCCGCCGAGAAGTTGCTCGACGTGGTCCTCGGCGGTTCGGCTCACCTCTGGCACAACCGTCCGGGTATCGATGCCGCTGGCACGTGGAAGCCGGCAAAGGGCTCGAAGCCCAACAGCGGCAAGTCCGTCAAGCCGGGCCTCTACGTGCCGTCCGCGGTGCACCTGTACCGCCAGCTGCTCGACATCCACAAGCTGAACGGCGACCTGATGGCTCACCTCGCGAGCTACGCGCTCGTCGAGACGGACTGGCGTGACCTCAAGGTCGCGTGCGCGGCGCTCATGCTCGTGCAGGCGCGCTCGGGTGCGCCGGTCCACGACGACGACGGCACGGTCGCGTTCTACGACGACGACTTCCGCCGGATCGGCGAGGCGATGGTGCTGTGGTACCAGCGCAAGTCGAGCCGGATGCTGACGCCGAAGGCAGTCCTCCGCATCGCGGAGCTGCTCGAGACGCCGGAGATCGTCGCGCTGAACCGTGCCGCGGGCTTCGGTGATCCGGCTGCAAAGCGGGCACCGCTCGGTCGCTGGCCGAAGGCGGCGGCGAAGTGGCTCGCGGCGCGCGAGACCAACCAGCCGATGCTGCAGGGTCTCGTCAAGGCGGGCTACAAGCAGACGATCAAGAACCTCGCGCGCAAGATCGGTTACAAGCCGATCTCGCCGGCGTTCTTCTCGATCCTCGGCTGGAAGCAGTCGCAGTCGGATGACGGCCGTCGGGCGATCGGGCTCGACAACCTCGAGCTCGTGAAGTCGGAGCGGTTCGATGGTCTCTCGGAGGCGGAGATCTGCGAGACGATCGTCGCGCAAAAGCTCCGGTTCAAGGATGCCGTCGGCCGGCTGCCGCAGGACATCGGCCTCACGCCGGCGATCATGGTGACGTTGTTGCCGTCGCTGTCGGACCGTGACCTGCGCCAGTTGACGCCCACGCTCGAGGAGCTCGGCCTGCTCGCAGTGCCCGCGATTCGCGGCCGCTGGGAGAAGTCGATCGAGACGGCGACGGATCAGCGCGCCCTCAACATCGCGAAGAACGTTCGCGATGCTGGCATCAAGGACAAGCTCGTGGAGGCGGCGGACAACGCCGCGAAGCACGCCGTCGCCGCAGCCGTTGCGGAGACCGAGCTTCGCGTCATGTTCCTCGTCGACAAGTCGGGCTCCATGCAGGGTGCGATCGAGTCGTCGAAGGACGCACTCGGCAAGATCCTCGCGGGCTTCCCGCTGGATCGGCTGCACGTCGCCGCGTTCGACACGATGGGCCAGGTCCTGAAGCCGAAGGCCGCGTCGCGCCTGGCGGTCCAGCACATGCTGGCGCCGCTCAAGGCGGACGGCGGGACGATTCACGGTGCCGCGGTGCAGGCTCTGCATCGCGACGGCGTGCGCGTCCCGGCGGGCGCGAAGTTGATCGTGATCGTCGTTGGTGACGAGGCGGGTGAGTCGGGTGCACAGCTCGCTCAGACGTTCCGTCAGCTCGGCTACACGGTCGACGCGATGGCGCTCCTGCTCGCAGGGTCGCCGCGTGGCCAGTCAGTGCGTGACTGCGCGCGTACGCTCGCGGTCCCGTACAGCGAGGTCAAGGTCGACCAGTTCGACGACCCGTACCATGTTCCCCGCGTGCTGCGCGCGCTGCTCGAGGCTCCGGTCTCGGCGGCGATGGGTATCCCGACGGTGGGCCTGGTCGACAAGGTGATGGCGACGAAGCTGCTCGAGGTTTCGATCTGATGTGAGACAGGTGACCCATGGACTACCGCGCGTTCTTGAAGCCGTCCGATCCCGTCGTGCTGCCGTACTTCGGTGGCACGCGGGTCGACGCAAAGGATCGCCGGTACCGTGTGGGGCCGACCAGCGACCTCACGCCTGGCTGGTGGCGGTTCCAGATCGACGGTCGGCATG
>JBBJLY010000334.1:0-7983 GCA_037720695.1 Kofleriaceae bacterium
TCGAGCTTGACGCGACCGGTGGTGGTCAAGATCAGCTTCTCGGCCTTGTACGTGCCGAGCTTGGTGATGATGGTCTCGGGCTCCTGCGGCTGGAACTTGCGCTCGAGCGACACCTTGCCCGCGCTGGTCTTGACCTCGACGCCGGTGGTGGCTTCGCGACCGAAGTGAGCGTCGATCTCCTCGATCCAGTCCGCCTCACCGATCGTGCCCTTGGTCAGCTTCCAGGTGGTTTCCTTCTTGCGGTCGAACTTGTCGAACTTGAGGCCGTACCACCCGCCTGGCTCACCGGCGAAGAAGTACGACTCCGGCGAGATCTCGAACTTGCCCTTCGCGTTGCACGTGATCGTGCTGGCGACGACCTTCTCGGTGACGGTGGGCTTCTTCGGGTCGCGGCCCTCGTACGACAGCTTCTCCTCGAGCGAGACCACGGTGTCCGCGCCTTTGGCCTCGACCTTGGTCACCGAGATGACGAACGACTTCGGCGCGACTGGTGCCATGCGATCGATCGCCGGGTCGGTCTGGGCGGGACCCGCGACCGATTGATAGGTCCACGAGTTGCCGGTGACCAGCGGCAGCACCTTGACGCCACACGCCGGGGGCGTCGGCTTGCCAGCGGCCTTCTTCGGGGCTGCACTCGCCGGCGCGGAGCCAAGGACGAGCGCGAGGCCAAGGGCGAGCGCGGAGACGGGAGCGGCGGAGGCAAAACGCATGAGGACCCTGGTCATACGGCACGTTTGCCGCGAGGTAAAGCGCTACGACATGGCCGCGTGCGGCCGCCCGGGGAGGGCTGAGGCGGCGAATCGACGGGTGCGACGCCTCAGCGCTCGCGGTTGTCGCGCTGGCCGCCGTAGACGCAGTTAGGATCGTTGGTGCCCTGACACATCTTAGCGATCAGGGCGCGGAAGTTGGGATTCGACCGCATCTCCATGAACTCGGGATCCAGCGGCTGCTTGCGACCGAGCATCTTGTCGAGGTGGGCCTCGACCTCCGCCTTCTTCGAGGCGTGGAGCCGCAGCTGGAGCAGCCGGGTCAACAGATTCAGCGAGCACTGCGCGCGTCCCATGCCCGCGTACGCACCGGCGAGCGCGTACGTGGCAGGCACGTTGTACGGATCGGCCGCGAGCGCGGTCTTCAGGATCAAGACCGCATCGGTCTTGTACTCCTCGCGGGTGGTGCGGTCGACCTCGCCGCTGCTGGCCATCCGCAGCTTCGCCTTCGCCTCTTCGGCGAGACGGGTGCCCTCCGGGATCGACCGCTGGTCGAACGAGATCGGCTTGAGCTCTTCCTTTTCGGACGTCGGCTCGCAGTCCTTTTGCTGGTTCCCGTCCGTCTTGACGAGGGGCTCGGGCTCGGGGCGCAGCGGAGGCGGCGGCGCCGTGAGCTCCTGCTTGTCGTGGCAGGCCGTCGCAAACAACGCGATCACCGCGATGCAGGTCAGCGACTTCATCGGCCCACCGCCGAGATCGCGTCCTTGCGGTAGCCCTTGAACCATTCCTTGTTATCCGCGACCTGATCCGCCGCCTGCTTGGCACCGCGCCCGACCTTCGGGTTGCCCTCGAGCTGGGACAGCCGGGCGAGCAGCTTGAGCGCGCAACCCTTGCGATAGACCTTGTCGTACGCGAGCGCGAGCTTGAGTGTGGCGTCGGCGTTGAACGGGTCCTTCATCAGCGCGTTGCGATACTTGTCGATCGCATCCTTGATCAGCCCGGCCGCGGCCGACGGCTCCTTTGCGGCGTTCGACTGCTGGACCGCGGAGTCCCCTTCTCCGACGAGGCGGTGCGCGGTCGCGGTGTCCTGAACTGGCCGCTTCTCGTCGCGGAAGTTGGTCTGACAATCCTCGACGTACTTGACCTCGATCGGACCCTGCTCGGCCTCGGGTGGCCGCTTCTTCCGGGCCGGATTGGCCAGCTTGTCCGCCTTGTCACCGTAGATCGGGCGACAACCCGCGAACGCGAACACAATGACGCTCGCTACCCAGAGCGACCGAAGTACAGGCCCCATGGGCCGACGGTAGCGCGACCCGATCGCAGTTTCAACGCGCTGCCGCGAACCAGCGCATCATGCCGCCCGCGAACGGGGTCGCCGACGCGAGTAGCAGGGCACCGGCCAGCGCCGGCTTGAGCGCCAGGGCGCCGGAGTCGTGGAAGACCAGATCCGCACCGGCCAGCGCGACCAGCAGCGCGCCGGCTCCGGCGAGCGCGAACACGCCCCAGGTCTTGAGCTGGACGAGTGCGCGGATCCCGAGGCCGGTCAGCGCGAGCGCCGCGACCGAGGCGAGGAGCGTCCCGGCGTCCGGCTTCGGCGCGAGGGCGTAGAGCAGGACGAACGGCAGGCTGACGCCGGCTCGGATCACCGAGCGACCGAGCTTCTGCACCGCATGATCATCCATGTGGAACTTCAAGCGCCACGCAGACTGGCCATCGTAGGGCGCACTCATCGCGCTTCCCCACAGCATGCTCGCGGCCGCGAGGTGGGTGCCACCGACGAACACGAGCACCGGCTCCGCGCCGATCTGCCACATCCCGACGGCCGCGGTGATCACGCCGTAGAGGCCGACGCCGACGGCATACCAGCGCGCCCAGAAGTAGCCAGCGACCAGCGAGAAGAACGCCAGGCCATAGACGCCCGCGAGCGCGGCGAACACCTTTGTGAAGTCAGGCACGACCGCCTGCCAGGCGAGCACGCCGTAGAACAGGAAGTAGAACGCCATCACGGCGGAGGCGAGGGCACGACGTTCGCCGACGAGCTTCATATGGGACCGATTATAGCCCGCGCGGCGGCCATGGCGAGCGCAGGATCGTCTTACCGACCATCCCGAGCCGCAGCAGCTCCCTCGGGGAACCGCTTACTTGACCGGGGTCGGGAACGACTTCTGGACGATCAGGCGGAAGCGCTTGAAGCCGGCTTCCTTCTGCTTGGCCGAGTACATGACCTCGACGAGCACCTGGTACGGCGTGGTGCGATCCGCGATCAGCATCAGCTCCAGCGGCTTGGTCTTGTCGAAGGTGGGCTGGCTCTGGAGCTCGCCGCGCACCGCCGACAGGAACTGGGTCAGCGGGTTGATCTTGCGGCCGAGGCAGCCGCCTTCCTTGGCCGAGCACTCGACCTGACCGTTGGAGATCTGCACCAGCGACTTCGATTCCTTGCCGATCGACGCCACGATGCCGCTCTTCGTGATCACGAGCGTGGTGGCGTCGGCGGGAAGCTCTTCGTCGGACAGGGTCGGCGGCAGGCTGACGCTGCGCGCGTTGAGCTCGGTCGCGCTGGTCGCCGCCTGGGCGATGAACGCGACCAGGAGGATCGTCATCATGTCCATCATCGGCATGATGTTGAGGTGCCGGATGTCCTCGCCCTCGGGGACGCGACCGATCGCCTTGCGGATGATCTTGCGCGTCTCGCGCTGCGTGAACGACATCTACTCGTAGCCTTCCGAGAACTGGATGTCGTGGAACAGCGCCATCGTCTTGGCATCGAACGGGGCGCGGTCGGTGTCGTAGCGGTGGTCGTCCTTGTTGACGGGCTCGGCACCCTGCTTGATCTTCGGGGCGTCGCTTGGAAGCATGCACGCCTTCGACTCGATGCCGAGGTCGGGCAGCTTGCAGCGCATCGCGGTCATCAACGACGCGATGGTCGAGTAGGGGATCGACTTGTCGGCCTGGATCACCATCGCGTAGGTCGCGAGCTTGCGCGGCTTGTTATTGTAGCGGCGCTCCGCGATCTCGACCAGGGCGTTGTTGATCGCGCGGTAGTCGAACACCGGGTGGAGCTCTTCCTTGCTCTCCGTGCAGACGCCGCGCTCGCAGCTGGCCTTCTCGCACATGTACGCGCCGTCGCAGACGTCGCCGATCCGGCCAGTTCGCCGGAACACGGCCTTGGGCTGGCTGATGTTGCCTTCGAGCCCGCCCAGCGAGAACAGGATCGCCTCATCGCGCTTGACCGACAGGATCAGGCCGAGCGGCTGATCATCGGGGTTGGTCGCGGGTTTGGGCGGTCCCGCCGAGGGCGGCGCCTTGTCGGGCAGGGTGGTGTCGATCTGGACGAGCACGAGCCCCGCTGACACCGAGGCCAGCAGGAACAGCATTAAGTTGGTGACGATATCGAGGTACGGGATCAAGTTGACCTCGCCACCCTCGATCTCTTCCTGCTCGACGGTCTCTTCACGCCGGCGAACCGCCGTGCGTGTCTTCGAGCGAACCCGCTGTGCGGAGTACTCCATGGCCGAGGCTCAGGGCTGAAGGAAGATGCCTGCCGGCTGCTTCTCGTCCTCGGTGGGCGACGCTGGCGCGCGGCTCGATGCTGCGGCACCCGCGGAGCCATCGGCGAGCAGGTTCTCGAACCGCAGGCTGAACGTCTCGAGGTCGGAGATCACCTTCTTCATCGCGGACGACAGCAGGAGGTGGGCGACCATGCAGAGGAGCGCGATCGAGAGACCGAACGCGGTGTTGTACATTGCCTCGGAGATACCGCGCGAGAGCTCGGTCTTGGCCGCTGCCGGATCCGACTTCGCGATCGCGGAGAACGTCGTGATGAGACCGGTGATGGTACCGAGCAGACCGATGAGCGTGGCGATGTTGGCGAGCGACCACAGGGCGCCGATGCGGGTCTTCACCTCGGGCATCACGTCCGTCATGGTCTCCTCCATCGCCTGCGCGACGGCGGCCTCACCGCGGTGCAGCCGGTTGAGGCCAGCCTTGGCCACACGAGCGACCGGGGCGGTCGTCGCGTCGCACAGCTTCTTTGCGCGGTCGACGTTGTTCGCCGACAGCAGCTTGCGCAGCTGCTCGAGGAACGCCTTCGCGTTCAGGTGTCCTCGTCCGAGGAAGTAGATCGAACGTTCCACGATCAGGCCAATCACGATGGCCAGACAGAACGTGTTGATGATGAAGAAGGGCCCGCCCTTTTGGAAGAGTTCACTTAACCAGCTCATCGATCGATTTCCTCCAGCGCGTGCGGGGCGTCGCCCTCAGCGTCTGCCAGTTGTAGCGAGACCCGGCTTGGTGCGTCAAGGGAGCGACGGGCCCCGAAATGACAAAACACGGCTCGAATCACGAAGACTTAGTGAGAGATCAGTTATTCAGGGCCCCGGCCTCGATCCAGCGCTGGATCGCATCGAGCTTTTGACAGCAGAGCACAGCGCCGCCGGCGTTCTGGGGCATGTATCCGACATCGTCCGGTGGCTCGCCGACGGGCGGATCCGCCATCGCCGGCGTGACCTGCCGGAGCATGACGAGGAGATAGCTCTGGAGCGGCTGGTTGGCGACCACCAGCTTCCGCCCCGGTTCGACATCGGAATCGACATCCACGAGCGATTGGTGTGCCTGACCCACCTTGAGGTTCAAACGGCCGGCGTCGGTAGCCATGCCATTGTGGCAACCCGAGAACGTGCACGACTTCTCGAACACGTTGGCCTCGATCCACGCGAGCTCGGAGTGGTCCGGAGCGGCCTGGCAGTCCGCGTTGGTCGTGCTGACCTTGCAGACCGTCGATTCTTGGGCTTCTTCGTCGAGGCTGATCCGGCATCCGGAGACCAGGGCGGCAAGTCCAAGACTCG
Organism: Kofleriaceae bacterium; assembly: GCA_037720695.1. Classification (GTDB taxonomy): domain Bacteria; phylum Myxococcota_A; class Polyangia; order Haliangiales; family Haliangiaceae; genus JABFXX01. The sequence continues at coordinate 5,552 of JBBJLY010000334.1, forward strand.
CGAACAGCACACGAATCATGGGCGGCACGCTACCACGCGCGGGGTCACCGGCGGGCGGTCACAGGCATTTCAGGGACGAGCACTTGGTGGGCAGGGGCGGGGACGGAGGGACGACCAGATCCTCGAACGAGCGGACAGCTGGCGCGGCGAGGAAGTTGCGCGGAAACGTGCCGCGCACGAACGGCATCCACACCGCCTCGGCGTACTTCGGACCCGCGAGCGTGCCGCTCCACGGCTCGACCCGCGCGAAGCTGATGTTCTCGGGGACCGGGAAGTCGCGGATCGGCGTCCGTGGATGCGCCTTCTGCATGAATTCGAGCCAGATCGGGACGCCGATCCCGCCGCCCGTGATCTTGTCGCCGATCGGCGTCGAGTCATCGCGGCCGACCCACACGCACGCGAGCAGGTCCGTGGTGAACCCGGTGAACCAGACGTCGCGATAGTTCGCCGACGTGCCGGTCTTGCCCGCGACCGGGCGGCCGAGCCCCTGGGCGAACTTCGCGGTGCCGCGCTGGATCACGCCCTTCATCATCGCGGTGGTGACGTACGCGACCTCCGCCGGGATCACCTGCGGCCCGGGCGGCGTCCCGCGCAGGTCCTCGACCGGGTCGCCGCGCGTGCTGGTCACCAGATCGAAGAACCGCGGCGTCACGCGGCGGCCGCCATTGGCGATCCCGGCGTAGCCGGCCGCGATCTCGAGCGGCGTCAGATCCGGGGTGCCGAGGCTGATCGAGATGTGGCGCGGGATCGCCGAGCTGACGCCGAACCCGCGCAGGATCTCGATCAGGCGATCGAGCCCGACCTGGACCGAGAGCTGGACCGAGATCGTGTTGAGCGAGTAGGCGAGCGCGGTCATCAGCGTGACGTTGCCCATGTACTTGTTGTCGTAGTTCGCCGGCGTCCACACGCCGGTGGCCGTCGTCACCGAGTACGGGCCGTCGTACATCCGATCGACCGGCGTGTGGCCGTGCTCGATCGCCGCCGCGTAGATGAACGGCTTGATCGACGATCCGACCTGCCGGCGCGCCTGGGTCACGCGGTCGAACTGGGAGGACGTCCAGTCGTAGCCGCCGACCATCGCGACCACGCGGCCCGTCGTCGGCTCGAGCACGACCATCGCGCCTTGCAGGACCGGGCGCTGGGCGAGCGCGACCTTGCACTTGCCGGGCTCGGTAGGCCTCGCGAGACAGCTCGCGATATCACCGCTGATCCGCACGGGCAGCAGATCTCCGAGCCGCACGCGCTGCTTGGGATCGGGCTTCTTGTCCTTGCCGAGGCCAACCCACGCGCGGACATCCTTCGCGTCAACGTCGGCGAGCGGCAATTTCACCGGCCCGAGATCGAGCATCAGGCCGCCGGCGCGCGTCAGCTCGACGACCATCGCGCCATACGTCTGATCGGGCAACAGGTCATCGGCGAGCGCGGTCGGGTCATCGCTCGCGCCCGACAGCGGATGTGCGGGGCCGCTCGACCACGCCCCGCGCTGTGCCTGGAGCACGCTGCCGATCGGGCCACGAAACCCGAGCCGGCGATCGAGCGACTCGAGGCCTTTGCGCAGCGCGCTCTCGGCGGCGGCCTGCATCCGGCTGTCGAGCGTCGAGTAGAACTTGAGGCCGCCACGGAACAGGTCGTTGTTGCCGTAGCGCGCGGTCGCGGTCTTGCGGATGTGCTCGACGAAGTACGGCGATGCGAGGTGATTGAGATCCCCCTCGTCGACCAGCGCGATCGGCTCCGCGAGCGCCGACTGGTACTCGGCATCGGAGATGTAATCGTCCTCGCGCATGTGGCCGAGCACGTAGCGCTGGCGCATCCGTGCGAGGTCGATGTTGCGGTGCGGCGCCCACTTGGTGGGCGATGCGACCAGGCCGGCGAGCATCGCGGACTCGGCGATCGTGAGGTCCTCGACCTCCTTCCCGAAGTACGTGCGTGCCGCGGCCCCGACGCCGTACGCGCCGTGCCCGAGATAGATGTGGTTCAGGTAGATCGACAGGATCTCGGCCTTGGTCAGCTCGCGCTCGAGCCGGATCGCGAGGATCAGCTCCTTCATCTTGCGCCGGTACTTCTGCGCCTTCGCGACCTCGGCCACCTCGGCCGGCGTCATGTCGAGATCGCCGATCGCCTCCTCGCCGACGAGCAGCGTCTGCTTGATGATCTGCTGGGTGATCGTCGAGCCGCCCTGGCGGATGTCGCCGTCAGACCTGAAGTTCGTCCACGCGGCGCGCGTGATGCCGATCAAGTCGAACCCCTTGTGCGCGTAGAACCGGCGGTCCTCGGCGGACAGGAACGCGGCGGGCAAGTGAGGCGGCATCCGCTCGAGCTCGACGATCCGGCGGTTCTCGATCGAGAACGTGCCGATCTCCTCGCCGTCGGACGACAGCACCGCCTACGCGATCGAGCTCGGCAAGGGCGAGCTGGGTCCCGGACACGCGATG
>JBBJLY010000335.1:0-7983 GCA_037720695.1 Kofleriaceae bacterium
TCGGTCTCGGCCTTCGCCGTGCTGATCGCCGCATCGATCGCCGCGAGATCGGTGTCGCCGTGCTCGACGTGCTGGACGTGCCAGCCACACGCCGCGTAGCGCGCGCCGACGTCCTCGCTCATGGTCAGCGACAGCGGACCGTCGAGCGTGATCTGGTTGGCGTCGTAGAGGTAGGTCAGCTTGCCGAGCGCGAGGTGACCCGCGAGGCTCGCGGCCTCGAACGCGACGCCTTCCATGACGTCGCCGTCGGACACGAGGGCGTACGTGTGGTGATCGATGATTTCGTGACCGGGGCGGTTGTACATGTTCGCGAGCACGCGCTCCGCGAGCGCCATGCCGACCGCGTTGGCGGCGCCCTGCCCGAGCGGCCCGGTGGTGGCCTCGACGCCCGCCGTCTCGGGCCACTCCGGGTGCCCCGGCGTCTTGCTTCCCCACTGGCGAAACTTCTTGAGCTCCGCGAGCGGCAGGTCGTACCGGGAATAGCAGCGAGTACAGCAGCATCGATCCGTGACCGGCCGACAGCACGAAGCGGTCGCGATCGAACCACGTCGGATGCCTGGGGTCATGCGTGAGGTGGCGCTGCCACAGCACGTACGCCATCGGTGCGCAGCCGAGCGGCAATCCGGGATGCCCGGAGTTGGCCTGCTGGATGGCATCGATCGCGAGTGTCCGGATCGTGTTGATCGCGAGCTTCGAAATTTCAGCGGTCACGGGATCCCCTTGTCACGAGCCGGGCGGACCCTAGCATGGTGGTACGATGCCCGACGCATGATGACAGCTAGGCCTTTGGTCTTCCTCGGCATCTCGTTGGTGATCGGCGCGTGTGGCGGTCCCAAGGCACAGCCGCAACCGAGCTCGCCTGAGGCCGCGTCGGGAGACCCCACGCCGACCGTGCCGCCGACCTCGCCACCGGTCGATCCAGGGCCGCCGGTGGCCCCGCCGGTCGCGAAGGTCGACGTGCCGCCCGAGACGTTCGCGCCACCGTACAAGCAGCTCGGCGTCGGCCAGACCGTGCACTTCAGTGTCGCCGCGATCGATCAGAACCTCGACGAGACCCGGGTCGTGGTCACCAAGCTGCCGAAGTCGGCGAAGTTCGACGCGCTGACCCAGACCGTGTCGTTCACGCCGACCCGCGCCGATCAGCCGCGCGCCGAGTTCACGATCCAGATCACGCAGCCGGCGCTCGGCAAGACCGAGACGCGCACGTGGTCGATCGACATCGACGCGAAGCCGCAGCGGCTGCCGGTCGCGGAGCCGCAGACGCCAGTGATCGAGACCGTGCTGATGATCCGCCAGCCCAAGCGCCTCGAGCAGGTCAACAAGGACTGGCCGCTCGACAAGATGCTGCTGGCCGGTGCGCAGGGCTTCAAGTACCAGTTCGCCGAGGACAAGCAGGCGCAGCTCGATCCCAAGCGGCTCGCGAAGCGGACGCTGTTCGAGGGCTTACTCGCCTCGCTCGCGCAGACGCATCAGAACCCGAAGCTCGATCCGAAGGCGCCGCAGTTCGACAAGGCCGTGTTCGGCGATCCGGCCGCGTGGAAGATCGTCGCGGTGCGGCCACGGATCGACAAGGCGTGGACCGAGCTCCGGATCGTGTATCGCGCGATCAAGGCGCCGCAGCCGACGTTCGCGATGTTCCGGATCCGGCCCACCGTCGAGTACGTGCCGGCCCTGCCCCGTCCCGATCAGGAGAAGCTCGACAACAACAAGACGTTCCTCGGCATGGTTGCGAAGCACCTGCTGCCGGGAGGCGCGCCGAGCGACGAGCTGATGACGGATCAGGCGGCGCATGGCAAGGCCGTCGCGGCGCTGGTCAACGAGCTGATGGCGTTCGATGGCAGCAAGACCGCGCCGTACCTCCGCGCGTTCGTGATCGGCATCGCGACCGAGGCGCAGCTCGGCGGCGGCTCGACCCGCAACCCGGACGGCAGCTACAAGAGCGGCGACGCGTGGGCGTGGAGCGCGATGAAGCCGTTCCAGACTCCCGACGGCAAGACGCAGGCGTACGTCAACGTGATCATCCCGGGGTTCTGGACCGCGACCGCACCGTCGCCCGACGGCAAGACGTGGATCCCGAAATGCGCTTCGAAATATACCGCCGGTGCCAAGGGCTATGTGCCGGGCTACGAGGTGCTGTGCCGGAAGCCGCTCGGCTTCGTCGACCTACCGGACACGTCGGGAGACAAGGTGAAGGGCTCGCGGATCGACGCCAATCAGCTGTTCACCGATCACAAGCTGAACGACATGGTGCAAGGCTTCCCACTCGAGGACGGTCGCCGCGATCTCGGCGAGGAGAACGGGATGACCTGCTCGCAATGTCACATCCGCAACTTCGGGATGCACGACTACGGCGATCTGGCGAACGTCGATCCCAGCAAGGGCGTGCCGAGGGCGAACAACAAGTCGCTCGCGACCCTGAACTTCGTGATCGTGCCGTCGACCCACTGGGAGGCGTTCACGATCGACTTCCTCCACCATCAGGAGTGCCGCGGCAAGCAGCATCTGGAGCAGTACCTCGGCCCCGATGCGGGGAAGGGTTTGACCTGCCCGCTCGCTGCCGCAAACTGAACCGGGCATGCCCGCGCCGGAGTCCAGGCCCAAGCCCAAGCCGCTACCGCTCGCGCCTGCGAGCAAGGTCGTCAGGACCAAGGCCGGTGGCTGGGCAGCGTTCACCGACGGCGGCACGGTCCCGCGCTGGGTGATCGCGGTGCGCGTCGTGCTGGTGCTCGCGCTCGCCGCGACCATCCCGACGATCCTCGGCGTGCGGCACGGCAACCGCTTGGTGTGGACCGTGTGCATCGCGGCGCTGCCGTTCTTCTGGATGGCGTTCGGCTATCACCTGTGGCGCCGGATCTGTCCGCTCGCGGTGATGGGTCAGCTCGGCCGGCTGGTCGGCCGCCCGGGCACGCGCAAGATGGGCGACTGGATGAGCACGCACTACCTGCTGGTGCAGCTCGGCCTCATGGTGGTCGCGCTGTCGCTGCGGTTGTCGGGCACCAACGGCAGCGCGCTGTGGCTCGCGATCTTCCTCGGCGTCGTGGTCGTGGCGGCGATCGTCACCAGCTTCGTCTACGGCGGCAAGACGTGGTGCAACTTCCTGTGCCCGGTCGGGCTGGTCGAGAAGATCCACACCGAGCCCGCACGCGGCGCGACGGGTGGCAGCACGCTGAGCTCGCAGTGCGCGCCGTGCGTCGCGTGCAAGAAGCACTGCCCTGACATCGATCTCGAGCAGGGCTACTGGAAAGAGGCGGCCGAGCGCTCGCGGCGCATCGCGTACTTCGCGTGGCCCGGCATCGTCGTCGCGTTCTACGCCTACTACTTCCTGGTCTCAGGCAGCTGGGACTACTACTTCGGCGGCCGCTGGGCGTACGACGGCGCGCACGCGCTCGACCCGGGCTTCACGTTCCTGCCCGCGATCCCCGTGATCGTCGCCGCGCCGCTGACGCTCGTCACGTTCGGGCTCGCGAGCTTCGCGGTGTTCGCCACGATCGAGCGCGTGCTCGTTGGACCGCGGCTACGCAAGCTCGTGCCCGGCGCACCCGACGATCAGAAGCTGGCGGTGCGGGCCCGCGTGCGGCACGGGATGCTCGCGTTCACCGGGCTGCTCGCATTCAATGCCTTCTATCTGTTCGCCGGTCGGCCGACGCTCGAACGGTTGCCCCACTGGGTGGTCGACGGCTGGGGCCTCGTCGTGGTGTTCGCGTCGACCGCGATCTTCGTGCGCCGGTTCACGCGTCGCGAGGATCAGTACGTCCACGAGAAGTTCGCGCAGAAGATCCTGAAGAAGTGGGAATGGGGCGATGCGCCGCCATCCGATGACCTGAAGGACATCTATCTGCTCCACACCGAGCGGACGAAGCAGCGCGAGGCGCGACTGCGCGCGTACAAGGAGACCGTGCGCGAGATGGTGGCCGACGGCCTGGTGTCGCGTGCCGAGCTCGTGATCCTCGACAGCCTGCGCGCGCAGCTCGGCATCGCGGACAAGGATCACCAGAAGATCGTCGGCGAGCTGTCCTCCGAGGAGCGCCAGCTGTTCGATCCGGCGTACCAGGGCTCGGTCGAGCAGCGCCTCAAGGGCGAGCAGTATCGCAAGGACCTCGAGCGCATCGTGATCGAGGCCGCGCGCTCCGGCTCGACCCCGTCGCCCGGGACGCTCGAGGCGCTGCGTACCGAGCGCGGCGTGTCCGGGCCCGAGGAGGAAGCCGAGCTGGCGCATCCTCGCGCCCGAGGGACCGATCGCCGCGATCTACCGGGCGGCGCTGGCGCAGGTCACGCGGCTGGTCGACGCGATGGAGGCCGCGAACCAACCGACCGGGACGGTCGTCGAGCCGGCACGCGAGGGCAAGTCCCGCGAGGTCGTCGACAGCTCGGCCAGCCTCATGTTGTTGCGGCACCTCGCCCGGCGCCGCGCGCACGAGCAGGCGATCGTCGCGCTCGGCGTGCTCGCCGTGATCACCAAGCGGCCGGAGGTCGAGCACGTGCGTGGGCAGGCGGCCTCCCGAGGCACCGTGCGCGCGACCGCGCTGGATCTCCTGCAAGGCGTCAAGCCCACGCTCCGCGATCCGCTGGTCGATGCGATCACGCGGCTCGAGAAGTCAGGCACCGCCGCGCTCGAGGCGGCGGCGTTCCTCGCGATCGCCGGCGACCCGGCGCGCCACCTGCGCGCCGCGATCGCAATGCTGCTGTCGCGGTTCGACGATGACGCTTCGCGCGCCAGGCTGCTCTCGTTGCTCGACGATCCGGACGCGATCGTGCGCGAGGCCGCGGTGCGTGCGATGGGTGCGAAGAGCCGGCTGACGCGCGATCTGCTCGCGAAGGCGATGGCGGATTCCGACGCGACCGTGCGGTCGGCGGCGGTGCGAGCGGTGTCGGGCGGCACGTCGTCCGAGCTGCCGGCGGTGAGCCCTTCGATGTTCGCGCAGACCAAGCACGGCGTCGGCAAGCAAGGCGTCTACGCGACGCTCGACGTCAATGCCGCGATGTCGGCGCTGACCACGATCGAGAAGATGATGCTGATCCGGCAGGTACCGATCTTCAGCGCGCTCGCTGCCGAAGATCTCGAGGAGCTCGCGACGATCGTCGAGGAGTATCGGCTCGAGCCCGGCGCCGACGTGTTCCGCGAGGGCGACCCCGGCGATGCGGTGTTCCTGATCGTGAAGGGCGCGGTCCGCGTGTTCACCGGCGGCGGAGACCGCCCGGAGCGCACGTTGTCCGAGCTCGGCGCCGGTGCGTGCATCGGCGAGATGGGCGTGCTCGACGCGGCACCGCGATCGGCGACCGTTCGCACGCTCGAGCGCACGCGTGCCCTTCGCGTTCCCGGCGAGGAGTTCAAGCGCGTGATGTCGGAGCGTCCGGAAATGTCTCACGCGATCGTCAGCGAGCTGGTGAAGCGGATGCGCGGGATGATGGCGCAGGGTGGATCACCGTCGCTGGCGAGCCCGTCGATCCCCATTGTCCCGCCGCCGGCTTGAACTAGGTTCGGGTCGCGCTTAGGCTCCCGTGTGATGAAGCGAGACACAGCTCAGACGATCTTCCGGACGGTCGTGTTCGCCGGCGCGATGCTCGGTACCACGGCGTGCGGCAAGAAGCCGGCACCTGCGCAGCCCACGAGCTCGGTGCCGACCGCGTCCGAGCCCGAGCCCAGCGATCAGACGCTGGTGCCGGGCAAGCCCGACGGCGACCCGAGCGCGCCCGGCGTCGATCCGTGTGCCGGTGGCGAGCGGCCGCGAGGCACCGACCCCGACGGTGGCGGCGGCACGGGCCGCGGCTTCATCCTGTCCTGAACGACGAACGGTGGCACCCGCTGGGGCAGTGTCATCGTTGCCGTCAATCCAACCCTGGGGGAATCATGGCGAAGCTGGGTGAGCTACCGAACGTGCTGTACGCGACCGCGCTCGGGAACCGGAGTGCGAAGACGATCTGGCGCACGGTCGTGTTTGCCGGAGCGATGCTCGGCGGGGCGTGCGGCGGTAAAGCTCGAGCACGACCACGCCGGCGATGTCCGAGCAGGCGCCGGTCACCGTGGATCCGTCGCCGGCTGGGACCGAAGGTGCGATGCCGGCGGCGAGCCTGGCCGCAGATCCGTGCGCGGCGACGCCGACCGCCGATCCGTGCGCGGCGCCAGCGGAGCCGCCGGCCGACGCTACGGCGAGCAAGCAGCCCGAGCAAGACGCGGTCAAGCCCACGGCGAAGCCCCGGCGCCCGCGCACCAACCCGGGGTCGCGCCCGACCGGCCGCGGCTTCATCTTGTCGTGAGCGAAGATCCAGACGTCCTCGGCGACATCGAGCCGCAGGGTCGTGACGACGGCTACGAGCCGACCACCCCGTGGTGGCTGTCGGGCACGCCGCTCGAGGCGGAGCATCACCGGCTGATGCGCCGGCGCTCGGTCCCGATCCCGTGGGCGGCCTCGGGTGCGAGCCAGCTGACCGACGCCGAGCGCGCGCGGCTCGCCGCGACGTGGATGCGGCGCTCGGAGGCCGAATACCTCGCGGTGTCGACGTTCTCCGTGCTCGCGATCGATCTGGTGGCGGCGATGGCGCCGGCCGACGTGCTGTCGCTGTGTCTGCGCGCGGGCATCGACGAGATCCGCCACGCCGAGATGTGCCTCCGCATGGCCGCGCTGTACTCGGGCAAGCAGAACCTGCCGGTGCCGGGCATGAGCTCGTTGCCCGACGACCCGGATCGACCGAAGCTCCACCAGGCGCTCGCCAACACCATGCTGGTGTCGTGCGTGTCCGAGACCTACGCCACCACGGTGCTGGCGGCGACCCGTGACCTGACGACCGATCCCACCGCCCAGGCGGTGCTGACGTCGATCTACTCCGACGAGGTGATGCACGCGCGGCTCGGCTGGTCGTACCTGCGCCACGCGATCGAGGTCGGTGGCCAGGGCGTGATCGACGCGGCGGCAGAGATGCTGCCACGTGCACTGCGTGGCGTCGCGAACGTCGTCGAGCGAGAGCGTCCGATCGGCGAGGTCACCACGGCGGTTCGCGCGCATGGCCTGATGACCCCGGCCGAGGAGCGCGTGATCTACGCGACGTGCGTGCGCGAGGTGCTGGTGCCCGGGTTCACCGCGCTCGGCATCCCGGTCGGCAGCGCACTCGAAGACTATGGAGACACGTGGGCCAGCGCAGCCTGATCATCGGACTCGCGATGCTCGCGGGATGTCCCGCGAAGCAGGCCGCCGAGCCACGGCCGGCCGCGCGTGATCTGCGGGCCCGGGTCGTCGCCGACTTCGAGACCGCGGTCCGCGCGAACCAGGCGGCGTTCGTCGCGCTGTTCGACTTCGCGGCGGTCGGAGAGATGGAGATCCTGCTCCATCGCTACGATCTGAACGGCCGGCTGCCGAACCTCGACGACACGCAGAAGGCGCAGTTCGCGGCCGAGGACGGCACGCCCTACCCCGCCGCACGCGAGCGCCGGAACGTCGGCAACTTCTATGGCCTGCTCGCGCAGCGCACGGTCGGCACGGGGAACTGCACCGCGACCGAACCGCGCACGCGCTACGGCAAGCTGCTCGGCCAGCCGTTCGAGCCGCTGCCCGACGGTACGCCCGCTGGCTACGAGACGCTGCGCACCCACGCGAACGCGTGGCTCGCGATGGGTGGTGTCATTGGCATCAGTTGTCGCGGCGGTAAGGGTGGGCTGGCGCTTGTCTACACCGCGAAGCCCGGCGCGCGCGGCTACGATCTGATCACGATCTACGACGATTGAGCGCTCGCTGGTCGCGCGGACTCGCTCCTACTAACACATGAGCCGGCTGACGGCCGGGCTGCAATAATCGGACAGGCAGTACGTGTAAACGTTCGACGGGCAGTAGCCGGTCACACATTCGTAGACGCTGCCGCGCGGGCCCGGACCGTCGACGTTACCTCGGCCGAACGCTCGAGCTGTTCCGGGGTGAGGTTCAGGACGGTCTCGCGGTTAAGACGTAACCGGCGGGTGGTCTTCTTCATGCGCGCGGATTCAGCAAACCTCGA
>JBBJLY010000121.1:0-23848 GCA_037720695.1 Kofleriaceae bacterium
ACGACATCGGGATCTTCGAGCCCCAGCACCAGCGCCATCTCGGCCCCGCGCACGCGCGGCAAGCCGCCGGGATTCATCGCGACCACGCGGGCGTCGTGCTCGCCGGCGAGCGGTGCAGCCGGCAACGCGAGCCCACCGGTCGGCTCCTCGGCATAGCGATGATCGACCGACTGCGCATTCGCGGTCGCGGCCAGAGATCCGAGGACGGCCGCGACAACAACGATCCGCATGGGTGGCGAACCGTACCAGAACGAGTCAAAAAGCGCGCACGCCGGGGTTTCGAGCGATACTGGCGAGCGTGCCGACCCCGACCTTGCTGGAGCGCCACCCGCTCCTGGTCCACCTCGCACCCGAACAGCTGGCGCGCATGGCGCGGACCGGCGAGATCGAGAGCTACAACCGCGGCGAGGCGATCGTCGTCGAGGGCAGCCTCGGGGATGCGCTGTTCCTGATCCTGTCGGGTCAGGTGGCGGTGCATCGCGGGCCGCAGACGTTCGCCACGCTGCAGAGCGGCGAGTTCTTCGGCGAGATGTCGCTGGTCGAGCCCGCGCCGCGCTCGGCGAGCGTGACGGCGATGTCAGCCACGTTCCTGTTCCGGCTACCGCACGACCAGTTGCGCGACCTGATCAGCGAAGATCCCAACGCCGCGTCGATCCTGCTGGTGCAGGTGGTGAAGACGCTGTCGGAGCGACTGCGCCGTGCGAACACGATGCTGTCGTCGGTCGACATGCTTGCCGACTGGTTGGCCGGCTCGATGGTCTGAGTGGACTACTCGATGCCCTTGTTCGGCGTGTGGCCGGCGAGGTTCTTGTTCGCCGCCGTGATCTTCTTCGCGAGCTCGGCCTTGAGATCCTTGCTCGACGTCTCGCGCCGCAGCCGCGTGTAGATGTCCCACGCGCGCTTGTATTCCTTGGTCTTGAACAGCGCGTCGGCGTACAGCAGCTTGGCTTGCGTGACGTGCGTGCCGTCGATCGTTATCGCGCGCTGCAGCAGGTCGATCGCGCGCGTCATGTCCTGGGTCTGGAATGACGTCCAGGCCTGGAGATACAGCGCCCTCCCGGTCTGCCCCTTCACGCGCTCGAGCTTCTCGTAGACCGCGCGGGCCTTGGTCCACTCGTTCTTCTTCTCGAACGCCTTGCCCTGGGTGATCAGGTCCTTCGAGTCGAGCTTCTCGTCGTCCTTGAGCTCGATGATCGCGACGGCCTTGGGTTTGGACTCTGGCTTCTTTGCGCCCTTCTGCGCCGCCGAGCCGGTGGGCTCCTTGTGATTATCGTTCTTGTCGGGCTTGTCGGGCTTGTCGTTGCGATCGGGCTTGTCGCGATCGGGCTTCCTGTCGCGATCGAGCTTCTTGTCGTGCTTCTTGTCGGGGGGCGGCGGCTTCACCAGCTCGTCGCTGCCCGGGGTGGTCGCCTCCTCGAGCTTGGTCTGGACGCGCTCGCCACCACGCTCGCCGAGCGCGACATACAGCAGCGTGCCGACGCCGCCGAACAGCAGCGCCGCCAGCAACAGCCAGCCAAAGATGCCCCCGGCCTTGATGTTGGGCACCGCCGACGACGTCGCGTCGGCATACAGGTCGTGCGAGGACGAGCCCGAGCCCATCCGGCCCGGCATCCGCATGCTGTCGGCAGCGGAGGCGGCGCGCGGCTCGCTGGTCAGGCGCGAGCTCGCACTGGACGGATTGAGCGCGCCGTACTGGCCGGTCGAGCTCTTTGCCGGACCTGACTGCGGGTACGACGCGACATCCATGATGCCGCTGTTGGTGACGTGGCGTAGCGCGTTCGGCGAGCTGGTCTGGGCGCGCGGCACGACCATGCCGTCATCGATGGAGCGATTCGACAGCCCGGCGTTCAGCGTCGCGACCACGGCGGCGTCGGTGGTCATGCCGAGGATCTGGGCGACCGCGACGCCGCGGCCCGACAGGCACTTGTTGAGCTCGTACTCGAGCGTCTCCATCGACTGCGGGCGCGCGTCGGGACTGCGCGCCATTGCCTGCATCACCAGCTCGGACACCTGGGGTGCGAGCTCGGGCCTGACCGTGTTTGGCGGTGGCGGATCCTGCGTCGCCTTCTTGGTCAGGATCTCCATGAAGTTGTCGCCGGAGTACGGCGGCATCCCGGTGACCATCTCGTACATGATCGCGCCGAGCGCGTAGACGTCGCAGCGCGCGTCGGCGGGGCGGCCCGCAGCCTGCTCGGGCGACATGTACTCGGGCGTGCCCATCGCCATGCCCGGGCTGGTCAGCCGACGCTCGCGAGCTGCCTCGGCCTCCGTCGTCTTCGCGATCCCGAAGTCGAGCACCTTGACGACGTCCGCCGCGCCGTCGCGGGTGATCAGGAACACGTTCTCCGGCTTGAGATCGCGATGGACGATCCCCTGGGCGTGCGCGGCCGCGAGCGCGCGACAGATCTGACCGGCGATCCGCAACGCGCGCGCGACGTCGATCGCGCCTTCGCGCTCGATCACGCTGCCGAGCTCGACGCCCTCGAGGAACTCCATCACGAAGTACACGCTGCCGTCGCCCGTGGTGCCGGAGTCGGTGACGTCGACGATGTTCGGATGGCCGATCTTCGAGGCGGCACGGGCCTCGCGGCGGAACCGCTCCACCAGATCCGGCATCCGGCTGTAGCTCGGGTGCAAGACCTTCAGCGCGACACGCTTGCCGATCTCGACGTGCTCGGCGAGGTACACCTTGCCCATGCCGCCCTCGCCGATCAGCTCGATCACGCGATAGCGGCCATCGACCTCGCTGCCGATCAGATCCGGCTCGGCTTCTTCCAGGGCCTGCGCCTGGGCCGCCGTCGCGGCCGCCGACATCGCACCGGCGGGGCGCGAGGCCCGGCGATCCACGGCCTGACGGCGATCGTCGGTGTCGTCCCCGCGATCCGTGGCTCGCCTGCCGATCGAGCCTGGCTTCCTGACCGGCGGCTCGCCCGGATCGCTACCATCGGGCAGCGTCGCCTTGCCGCTGTTCTCGATCCACTGCCGCAGCTCGTCGGTGGGAGGTAGCGTCAGCGCGCGGGTCCGCACCCGCGACATCAGCTCGTTGCGCTCGTCGCGCTCGCGCCCGATGTCCTCCGTGAACAGCTCCTGGAGGAAGCTCGACATCCGCGTGCCGTCGGTGGTGGGCGCGTTGTGCGCGAGCCAGGTCTGCAGCGCCATCCGCATCGCGTCGCAGTCCGGGTAGCGATCTTTCTTCTCGGCAGCGAGCGCACGGAGGCAGATCTCGTCGAGCTCGACCGGGACGCGAGGTGCGCGTTTGCTCGGCCGCATCGGCTCCGGGTTCTTGGCCCGCGCCAGCAGATCCTGCGGTTGATCCTTGCCCGGCGGAAACAGCTGGCGACCGGTCAGCAGCTCCCACAGCACGATCGCCGCGGCGTACATGTCCGATCGACCGTCGAGCTTCTCGCCGCGCGCCTGCTCGGGCGACATGTACGCGACCTTGCCGTAGATGATGCCTGGTGCCGTCTTCTCGAGCTTGAGGTTCGAGGCCGCGAGCCCGAAGTCGGTCAGCTTGACCTCGCCCGTGTACGACACGAGGACGTTGGGCGGCGACACATCGCGGTGCACGAGGTTCAGGTCCGGGAACGAGTGCGCGTACGCGAGGCCGCGGCACAGCTCCTTGACGATGTAGACCGCGACGTCGATCGGAAACGCGACCTGCTTCTTCGCGCAGCGGTTCCACACCGCGCGCAGATCGCGACCCTCGACGAAGTCCATCGCGAGGAACAGCTCGCCGCCGACCAGCCCGGCGTCGAACACCGGGATCAGGTTGCCGTGGGACAGCTTGACGACGACCTTGGCCTCGTCCCGGAACCGGGCGACGTACTCCGAGTCAGCGAGGTGCGGCAGGACGGTCTTGATGACCATCAGCCGCTCGAGCCCTCGGTCGCCGGAGACCGCTAGATACAGGGCACCCATGCCACCCTGTGCAAGGGGACCCAGCAAGTGATACTTGCCGAATTTCCTGGGGTAATGCTCCAGGTCTCCCTCGTGGAGCGGCACGCACCGGGAACGTACCACGCCGGTTCCTGACCGACCAAATCAGGAAGCGCGTGGATTGAGTCCGTAAACCCAAGCACCTATTATCCGATCCCTACGGCTTGTGCCGTGGAGTGAGGGAAAGACGTACATGGCCGGCGAGCTGGTCCTGGTGATCGATGACAGTCCCACCATCACAAAGGTGGTGCAGCTGGTCCTGACCAAGGCCGGCTACCAGGTAGCCACGGCCGTCGATGGCGAGGCAGGCCTCGCGGCCGTGCGCGCACAGCGGCCGGATCTGATCCTGCTCGACTTCGTGATGCCGCGCATGAACGGCTACCAGTTCTGTCGCGAGCTGGTCGCCGATCCCGAGCTGCGCGACATCCCGATCGTCCTGATGTCTGCGAAGGGCGATCAGGTCGGCGAGCGGTTCGTGAAGGTGATGGGCATCGTCGACTACATCACGAAGCCGTTCTCGCCCGAGGCGATCACGGCGGTCGTCCAGCACTCGATCCACAAGTACAGCGCTCCCGGCGCGGGCGACGACGACAACCCCGCGCTCGTCACCGGCGAAGATCTCGCCGCCACCGACGATGCCGATCGCACGCACGCCCGCAGTGCGGCACTGGCCGAGCTCCGCCGCCAGATCAGCGACCTGGTCAGCGCGCGCGTCGGCGGTCTGTTCGCGCTCGCGCATTCTGCCGCGCGCACGGACGGTGACACCAGTGACGCCGACTCCCAGGTCGCGACCGACGCGGCCGCGATCGCCGAGACGGCGCGCAGCGCGCTCGACGACGTCACGCTCACCCGCCTGCTTGGCTCCGTCGATCTCGCGTTGCTCGGCGAGGGCACGCCCGGTTTGCGCGGCGATCTTCGCGTCGTCCCGCTCGCCGAGGTCCTCCAGCTGCTCGACGTCCAGGAGCAATCCGGCATCCTCACGGTGGAGCGCACCGGTGCCCGGGTCGACATGTACTTCCGCCGCGGCAGGGTCGATCAGGCGGTCGCCGAGGGCGTCCCCGACGAGTACCTGCTCGGCCGCTTCGTGCTCGATGCCGAGCTCATGCAGCGTGGCGACTTCGAGTCATTCCTCGAATCGCGCAGCGGCACCAACCAGCGTCTGATCGGCCAGCAGCTGGTCAAGCTCGGCTATCTCGCCGAGGCCGACCTCAAGGCGTGCCTCACCCGCCAGTCGAGCGAGCTGATCTACGAGATCCTGCGCTGGCGCCACGGACGGTTTCGGTTCGCCGCAGGCCTCGAGCTGCCGCCGTCGGTGATCGATGCGGCGCTCGCGCTCGACGTCGAGGCCGTGCTGATGGAGGGCTACCGCCGGGTCGACGAGTGGCACCTGATCGAGCGCGCGATCGACAACTTCGACGTCGTGTTCCTTCGCAACGAGGACTCGGTCGCGCAGATGGGTCGCGGCCGATTGACGCGCGAGGAGCTCGCCGTGCTGGAGCTCGTCAACGGCAAGAACACCGTGAAGGACATCATCCGCAAGTCGCGGATGGGATCGTTCGAGGTCTCGAAGATGCTGTACCGCCTGCTCAGCATCAAGCTCGTGCGCCGGCGCGTCCTGCCCGTCGCGGTGTAGCGTTCAAATTTGCGTTCGTCTCCTTCACCACCTCATCGGTCGGGGCACCAGTCGGAAGAGATCCTGGTCCTGGTTAGACCGATGCATGTCCCGACCGAGGAATCCCTGCCGGTGACGTACCCTTCAAAGTAGCCATCCCTGATCTCGATAAACTTGGTGCCCGTGAACACTCTCACCACGAGGCTGGTCTCACCGGCCACGCGAAACCGACTGACGTGGACCTCGGAAGGCTGGAGGATTCCAGCCCACGACATCGACGCATCCAAGGTCTGGATATGCGCCACCAGGGGAATGCTGTCCTCATTCGTGACAACCACGCGGTGCTCACCATTGCCGCATGCCATGCAGGCCACACAGGTCCCAAGCATTGAAGCAATACGCGCTCTCTTGGTCATCGGTCAGCCGCAGTTCCACGAAGTGATCAGGACGGTTCACCGTAGCAGCTCGCGGGCGCGCGCGATGTCGTCGTGAATCTGCGCGACCAGCGCCTCGACCGTCGTGTACTTGAGCTCGTCGCGGATCCGCGCGACGAACGTCGTGCGCACGCGGCGATCGTAGAGGTCGCCATCCCAGTCGAGCACGTGGACCTCGAGGACCAGGCGACCGTCCTCGACGAATGTCGGGTTGGTGCCGAGGCTGGCGACCGCGGGGAGCGGTGGGCCACCCTCGACGGCGAGCGTGACGGCATAGATGCCGGGCGCGAGCGGGAGGTCGCTGTCGGGTGCGATGTTGGCGGTCGGGATCCCGATCGCGCGGCCACGCTTCGCGCCATGCACGACGACGCCGTCGACGTCCCACGCGCGACCGAGCAGGCGCGTCGCGTCGGCCAGCGTGCCGGCGCCCAGGCAGCTGCGGATCTTCGACGACGACGCGACGGTGCCGTCGACCTCGACCGGCGAGACCACGGCGATCTCGATCCCGGCACGCGCGCCGTGGGCGCGCAGGGTGTCGATCGTGCCGGCCCGCGCGCAACCGTAGTTGAAGTCGTAACCGACGACGATCGCGCGCGCGCGGAGCGCACCGAGCAGGACCTGATCGAGGAACGCCTCCGGCGTCAGCGCGGCGAGCTCGCGGGTGAACGGCTCGACCACCGTGGCATCGAGGCCCGCATCCGCGAGCAGCTCGAGCTTGCGCGCGGCCGACGACAGCCGCGCCGGCGCGCGCTGCCCGAGCACCGCGGCGGGATGCGGCTCGAACGTGAGCGCGACCGCGGTCAGGTTGCCGGCGCGCGCGAGCTCGATCGCGCGTGAGGTCAGAGCGCGATGGCCGACGTGGACACCGTCGAAGTTGCCGATCGTGACGGCCGCGCCTGACCAGGTCGCGAGCCGGTGGTCGTGGACGACCTGCATGGGCGGACGGTAGCGCGGATCGGGGTCCCGGTTCAGCGCGCGAGCAGCGCGGTGTACACCGGCGCGACGAGCAGGAGCAGGCCGCAGGTGGCGCCGAGGACGGCCTGCCCCGACGGCATCCGGATCATCGTGGCGAACCGGGTGACCGCCAGCCCGGTCGCGAGCGCGGCGAGGCCGAGCGTCGCCGGGCCGATCGAGCCGGCGCGAAGATCGACGAGCAGCGACCCGAAGCTGCAGGCCACGATCGCGAGCTCCGCGAGTGCCCCGCGATGGAGCGCGCGCGTGACGAGCGCGAGCCCGGCGAGTGCGGTCACCGCGACCAGCGGTCCGAGCGCCTCGCCGAGCACGTGGGCGAGCGCCGCCATCGACATCACGCGCGCGGGCTCGCCGTACCACGCGTGCGCGAGCGTCCCGAGCGCTCCACCGCGTGCGAGTCCGGCTGCGATCGCGAGCAGCAGGACGAGCGCCCCCGCGATCGGCACGGCGATGACCCAGCGCGGACGCTGCCATGGCGCGGTCACCATGCGGATGCCGGCGAGCACGAGCAGCGACGCGCACGCGGGCTCGAGAATCGTGGCGACCACCGCCGGGATCAGCGCGACCACGGGCGAGGTCTCCGGCAATCGGACGCCGCGCGAGCGATCCAGAGACAGGGAGAGCTGCCGGTCGGGCGCGGCAGGCATCGCGCGATCCGTCGTGCTGCGCGCAGGGTCGCGCACGATCCGCACACGATCCGCGGCGAGCGCGGCCTGGGCGCGTGTGGTGCGCGCGAGCTCGGTGACCGTCCAGCCAAGCGCGGCGAGTGCGAGCCAACCCGCGGCGTGCGGGTGATGCTGCTCGATCACGAGCCCGACCGCGAGCAAGGCAGCGAGGCAGGCGCCGGTCAGCGCCGCGGGCGAGTCGTTCGTCAGCATGCGGATCGCGGCGGCCAGTGCCGCACCGGCGAGCCCGGCACTGGCGATCGTCGCAGGCCCCACGCCGAACGCGGCGACGGCCGCTGCGGCAGCCGCAGCCATCGCCGGAATCACGAGCCAGCTCCGCACCTGGTGACGCTACGGATCTGCCGCGGTCCGAGCAAGTTTCCGGTCGGTCAGGCTGGGCCTCGCCACGATCGCCGCCAGGACGAGCCCCGGGACCGCCATCAGCGTGGTCGCCACGAAGTAGCCCTCCCAGCCCCAGGTCGCGACGACGTCCGCCGCGAACGGCCCGAACACCCGCTCGCCGACCGAGGACAGCGAGGTCAGCAGCGCGAACTGTGTCGCCGACACGCTGGGCGAGCAGATCGACATCATGTAGCTGATGAAGGCCGCGGTCCCCATCGCACCCGCGATGTAGTCGAACAGCACGGCGGTGCCGAGCACGAACAGGTTCGAAGGCGAGTACGCGAGCGCGATGTAGAGCAGATTCGTCAACGCCTGGAGGATCCCGAACACCACGAGCACGCGCCGGATCCCGAGCCTGGGCACCAGCACGCCGGCACCGATGCCGCCGATCGCCATGCCGGTCGTGCCGAGGATCTTGTAGACCGTCGCGATCTCGATCCAGCGAAACGCGGCGCCGTCCTTGTCCTTGAGGAACGAGATCAGCAGGACCTGGACGAAGTGATCGCCGAACTTGTAGAGCACGACGAAGCCGAGCGCGAGCGCGAGACCGGAGGTCCCGAGTCGCTCGTGCAGGAGCACGAACGGGCGATACAACGCCTCGACCAGCGTCAGCGGCTTCGTCGGTTCGGGCGGTTCCTCGGCGAGCAGTGTCCCGACGATCCCGAGCACCATCAGCGCCGCGATCACGCCGTAGATCACCGGCCACGGCACGTAGCCGATCACCGACAGCGCGAGGATCCCGGTGATCGCCATCGCGATCCGGTAGCCGATCACGTACATCGCGATCCCGGCCGCGCGCTCCTCGGGCGCGAGCAGGTCGGCCTTGTACGCATCGATCAGCACATCCTGCGACGCCGACAGGAACGCGACCACGACCGCCGCGATCGCGAGCGTCCTGGTCTCGAGCAGCGGATCGAACGTGCCCATCACCGCGATCGCGGCCAGCAGCGCGAGCTGGAACACGAGCAGGAAGCCGCGCCGCCGGCCGAGGAACGGCAGCCGGAAGCGATCGAACAGCGGCGCCCACACGAACTTGAGCGTGTAGGCGAGGCCGACCAGCGAGACCGCGGCGATCTGCTCGCGCGGCGCCTCGACCGACTGCATCCACGCGCGCAGCAGCTGCCCGGTCAACAGCAGCGGCAGCCCGCCCGACAGCCCGAGCAGGAACAGCACGCCCATCCGGCGTGACCGGAAGATCGCGAGCCAGCTCATCCCAGCGCGACCGGCCTGTCATGGCGTCCAGTCATCTCCTGAGGTTGGTCCACTCGCCCGGCACAGGTACAATTTTTGTTCCGCGTGGCCGTCCCCGAATCATCCAGCGTCGCCGCGCGGCCGCGGTGGAGGTTCGCGCGCTGGCTCGCCGCCAGCGGTGCGGCGGCTGCGGCCGGTGCGATCGCGGGTGGGCTGGTCGAGGCGGCCGGGCTCGACGGCCTCGAGATCACACTGACCGCCGCCGGGTTCTTCGCGCTCGTCGTGCTGCCGATCCTGCTCGCGGGGAGCGTGCTCATCCGTGCGATCTATCTCGCCTGGCAACCGCGCGCACTGCTGTCCTCGCTGACCGAGGACGGCGGCGGCTCGCCGCGGTTCACGGCGTGGCTGGTGATCGGCGTGCTCGCTGCGCTCGGCCTCGCGTGGTCGCTGTTCCAGGGCACGTGGATGCTCGCCGCGGCGACCGCGTTTCGGCCCAATACGGTGAGCTTCGCGGAGCCGGCGATCGCGCTGGTCACGATCGTCGTGATCGTCGCCCTGTCACGCCCCGCCGTGCAGCTCGTCGCGGCGGGTCTGCGCCGGATCGATCGCGCGTGGCGCGTGCGCGGGCACCGCACGCTGTTGCGACCCCGCGACGTGCTGGCGGCGATCGCCGTGCTGACACTCGTCGTCGGCTACGTGCTGTGGCGGGTCCTGATCAAGAAGCGGCTCGGGCCGTTCGACATCTCGGTGATCCTCGCCCCTGCCGTGGCGATCATGGTCACTGCGCTCGTCCACGCCGTCTGGCGCTGGGCACCCCGCGCGCGGCTCGCGGTCGGCGGCGTGGCAGGCGCGCTGGCCGCGACGGCGATCGCACTCGCGATCGTGGCGACTCGCAACGACGCCTCGCTCACGCTCGAGATCTGGAACGCGCGCCCGATCGCCGGCCTCGCGGTCGACAAGCTGTTCGATCTCGATCGCATCCGCGAGCACATCTCGCTCGCGCAGTTCCGGCCGGTCGAGCGCCCGGGCGCGCCGCATCCCGACATCGTGCTGGTCACGATCGACACCGTGCGCGCCGACCACACGCCACCGTACGGCGGCAAGGCGGAGATGCCGGTGCTGCGCGACCTCGGCGCCCGCGGCAGCGTGTTCGTCTGGGCGTTCGCGCCGAGCAACGTGACACGGCGATCGATCCCGTCGATGGTGATCGGCCTCCAGCCGAACCGGATCCGCGGCCGCGTCGTCGGTTGGGCATTGCGCGTCGATCCGCGCCACGTGCTGCTCGCCGAGCGCCTGCGCGCCGGCGGCTACGAGACCGCCGGCTTCATGTGCTGCCCGGGGTTCTGGGGGCCGAAGGCGAAGACCGGCCTCGGGCGCGGGCTCGAGCACCTCCAGATCGTCGAGGACAGCGGCACGCGGTTGGCGCAGACCGCGCGGGCGTGGCTGCAGGCGCGCGCCAACCGACCCGGCAACCGCCCGCTGTTCCTGTGGATGCACATCCTCGAGCCGCACGGCTGGACCAAGGGCGGCGCCGATCCGCGCAACGACGACGAGCGCAACCGGTTCTACGACCGCACGCTGACCGCGTCCGACCGGATCCTCGGCGAGCTGCTTGCCGGGTTCACCGGCCGACCACCCGAGCGCGCACCCATCACGATCGTCACCGCCGATCACGGGGAAGCGCTCGGCGAGCACGGCCAGCCGTATCACTCGACCGATCTGTACAACTCGCAGATCCACGTGCCGTTCGTGATCACCGGACCCGGCATCGCAACGCAGCGGATCGCGGAGACCGTGAGCCTCACCGACCTGACCCCGACGATCGTCGAGCTCGCCGGATTCGAGCCGCCCGCCGGCGCGAGCATGGATGGTCGCTCGCTCGCCGCGCTCGCCACCGGCAAGCGCCTGCCCGATCCGCATGCCGGCACGGCATTCGCCGCGATGATCAAGGATCGCTCCAACCCCGGCGGCGTGACCGCGATCGTGCGCGGTGGCTGGAAGCTCATCGACACCGGCGTCGGGATCGAGCTCTACGATCTCAAGGCGGATCCGTTCGAGCGCCAGAACCTGGTCGGTCAGCAGCAGGCGCTCGCGGCCGAGCTCCGCCAGCTGCTCGCGACGCGGCAGGCGGCCGGCGCACTGACGCCATTCCAGTGATCAGGTCCTGGGGATCGCGTCGAGCTCTTGCCAGCGCGCGAACAGGCGCTCGACCTCGAGCCGCGCGGTGTCGAGCGCGGAGATCAACACCTGGACCTCGGTCGGTCGATCCTTGAACACGGCCGGATCTGACAGCGTCGCCTCGAGCGCGGTCACCTTGGCCTCGGCGGCCGCGATCGTGTCCTCGATCCCCTCGAGCTCGCGGGCTTCCTTGAACGACAGCTTGCGCGCGAGCACCGGCTTCGCGCGGTCGCGGACGTCGCGCGCCTCGCGCTTGGTCGGGGCGGCGATCGGCTTGGGCCGGCGCTCGGCGTAGAACGAGTAGCTGCCCTCGTACAGGGTCACGACGCCATCGCCCTCGAACGC
Organism: Kofleriaceae bacterium; assembly: GCA_037720695.1. GTDB lineage: Bacteria > Myxococcota_A > Polyangia > Haliangiales > Haliangiaceae > JABFXX01. The sequence continues at coordinate 11,736 of JBBJLY010000121.1, forward strand.
GAGGATCGCGGTCGCGACGCGATCGAGGAACCAGCGATCGTGCGACACGATCAGCGCGCAGCCGCCGAAATGGATCAGCCCATCCTCGAGCGCGCCGAGCGTCGGCAGATCGAGATCGTTGGTCGGCTCGTCGAGCACCAATAAATTACCGCCGCGTCGGAGCAGCCGCGCGAGCTGGACACGATTGCGCTCGCCACCCGACAGCTTGCCGACCTTGGTGTCGCCGATCGCATCGGGGAACGCCATCATGCGGAGGAAGCTGCGGACGTGGACCTTGCCTTCGGGCAGGTCGACGTAGTCGTAGCCGTCGCCGACCTCCTCGATCACCGTCAGGTCGTCGCGCAGCTCGGTCCGGCCCTGCTCCAGGTACGCCGGGCGCGTGTTGATCCCGAGCGTGACGCGCCCCGAATCGGCCGGCTCCTGGCCGAGGATCATCCGGATCAGGGTGGTCTTGCCGGCACCGTTCTCGCCGACGATCCCGATCCGATCGCCCGGCTTCATGACCAGCGTCAGATCGCGAAACAGCAGCTTGCCGCCGAGCGACTTCGAGGCCTTGTCGAGCTCGGCGATCGTACCGCCGAGCCGCGGCCCTACAGGCAACCGCAGTGCCAGCTGCGAGGGCAGCTTGTCGTCGACGGTCGGCGCCGCTGCGACCGCGGCATCGAAGCGATCGATGCGAGCCTTGGCCTTCACGCTGCGCGCCTTGGGTCCACGGCGGATCCAGTCGATCTCGCGCCGGATGAACGACGAGCGCTGATACTCGGTCTCGCTCTCGTTCGCCAGGCGCTCCGCCTGGAGCATCACGAACTCGTTGTAGTTGCCATCGTACGAGTACGCCTTGCCGCGATCGACCTCGAGGATCCGGGTCGCGACGCGATCGAGGAAGTAGCGATCGTGGGTGACGACGATCAACGCGCCGGGCCATGCTGACAGCCGGTTCTCGAGCCACTCGACGGTCGTCGCGTCGAGGTGGTTGGTGGGCTCGTCGAGCGCGAGCACGTCGGCCTTGCCGAGCAGCGCGCGCCCGAGCGCGACACGACGGCGCTCGCCGAGCGACAGCGTGTTGATGATGTTCGCCATCGGCGGCAGCCGCAGCGCATCCGCGATCGTCGCGACCTCGTAGTCGGGCACGTGCTCGCGCGAGACTGCCTCGGCGACGGTCGCTTCGGGATCGAGCTGCGGCTCCTGCGGCACGTACTCGAGCCGCAGATCGCGCCGCCAGGTCACCAGCCCGGCGTCGGGCGCATAGACCGGGTCGTCGCTGCCGGAGGCCTCGTGGACGAGCATCGCGAGCAGCGTCGACTTACCCGCGCCGTTCGCGCCGATCATGCCGATCCGATCGCGTGCGTGCACCGCGAACGACGCGCCGTCGAGCACGCGGCGCGTGCCAAACCGCTTCTCGAGCCCCTGGACGGTAAGGATCGCGCTCACGTCACGACAGCCGGGCGAGATCGGTCTGGACGAGCAGGTACGTCAGCCGCAACAGGTTGAGCCGCGCCTCGGGAGACCGCACCCGCCCGGCCAGCTCGGAGAGCCGGGTCCGCCCATCGAGCAAGCTGTAGACACGCAACAGGGCCTCACCCAGGCCAAACGCCTGGAGCTCGCCCTCGACGGTCGACGGCTCGCCGACGATGAACTCCTTGCCGTGGGTCTGCATCCAGTCGTCGATCATGGTCTCGACGAGCTGTGCGGCACCGGCGCCGATCACGCGATGCGCATCGAGGTGCAGCGAGCGCGCCTTCCACGGGTTGGGATGACCGGGCGACCAGGGGGAGCGGCCCTTCAGCCCCGAGAACGTCGCCATCAACTTGGCCGCGACCTGCTTCGCGAGCAGACGGTATGCCTCGAGCGGATCCAGGATGTCCAGCCCGACGAGCGTGTCTGCGAGCCGGCCCCCGAAGTGGTGCATCACGCTGACCGCGCGCTGGAGCGCCTGTGGCGTCAGCGCCCCGGCCGAGATCAGATAGGTCCCGAGCCGCTCCTTCTCGACGTTGGAATTGACGAACTGCGGCTGACCCTCGACGAAGTAGACCTCCTTGAGGACGCCGGCCCGACCTTCCAGCGCGAGCATGCCCGTGCCGCGCGTCCGGGCCAGCCGGTACACGACACGCATCACGGGATGCTCCCGCAGATCGCCGATCTCGCGTGGGCCCTGCTGGATCTCCGGCACCGCGCTTGGCCCGAGGTCGTCCTCACCGACGATCATGATCCCACTCGACTCGTCGGCGCTGTGCTCGCCGACCGGGATGCCTTCGCCCGAGATGTACGCCGCGCGTGCGCGGGCTGCATCGGCCTCGGCCTTCGCGTGAGACATCCGGGTCATCGGGCCCGACAGCGCGTTGTCGTCGGTCGGGACCTCGGCGACGACGCCATCGAGGTCTGCGGTCGGCGCCTTGATCACGCTACCGATCAGCTGGGCCAGCTCGCGCGAGCCGACGCGGCTGGTGCGCCGGATCCACTCGTCGAGCGCGTCGCGAAACTGGGCCGCGCTCTGCCAGCGATCCTCGGGCCGGCGCTGCAGTGCGCGCGTGGTCAGGACGCGGAGCTCGACCGGGAACTCCGACGCGTACTTGTGGAGCCGATCGAGCCGGGCGTCGCGCACCATCAACAGGATGTCGAGATCGTTGGTCGACGTGAACAGCCGCCGCGCCATCACCATCTCCGCGAGCAGGATGCCGACCGAGAACAGATCGCTCCGCGCGTCGATCTCGCCGCCGGATACCTGCTCCGGTGACATGTAGCCGTACTTGCCCTTGAGCGTGCCGGCCTCGGTCTTGTGACGGCGCTCTGCGGCGCGCGCGATGCCGAAGTCGGTCAGCTTGACGTCGCCGCGCCACGACAGCAGCACGTTGCCGGGCGAGATGTCCCGGTGGACGATGCCGAGCGCCTTGCCGCTGCTGTCGACCGCATTGTGCGCGTAGTCGAGTGCATCGAGCGTGTCGCGCGCGATCATGCCCGCCAGATCGGGAGGCAGCCGGATCTGCGCCCGCGCGCACTCGCGCAGCAGCGCCAGCACGTCGAGCCCGTCGACGTACTGCATCGCGATGTAGGGCGTGTCGGCATCGGTGCCGAGCTCGAACACCTGCACGATGTGGCGGTGATCGAGCTGCGCGGTGATCCGGGCCTCGTCGATGAACATCTCGACGAACGAGGCGTCGGTGGCGAGGTGCGGCAGGATCTTCTTGATCGCCACCAGCTTCTCGAACCCGTGGTCGCCGGTCAGCGTCGCCTTGAACAGCTCGGCCATGCCACCGACGGCGAGTCGATCGACAATCTGGTACCTCCCGATCGTCTTTGGCGTGGACGCGATCACCGACGCCCATCATACACACCGCGCGGGATCGGAGCCGGCTGCCTGACAGATTGGCAGCGCCCTGCGCGACACCGCGGTCTGGTTGGCCTGCATGCGCGATCGCACGACGAGGCAACGCGGTGTTGGAACCATCATTCGCGGTGGCACGCGACGTGGACCTGTGCTCGGCAAGGTCCGCGATGGTCATACTCTCCCCGCTTCATCGGCTCGTCACCGGCTTCGTTCGCCGGACCTGGCTCGTCACGCTCGTGACCGTGCTCGCGTGTGCGGGTTTCACGGCACGCGCGGTCGCCGCGTTCACCGCCGTCGATGCAGTCGTGCTCCCTGCGCCGATCGTCGCGCGCGCGGTACCAGCCCCGAAGCCACGCCTTCAGCCCGATGGCGCAGTCCTGGTCGAGCGCAACATCTTCTGCTCGACCTGCGTGCCCGGCGACGGGCCTGGCGTGTCGAATGCCTACGCCGGTCAGCCCGCCGTCCTGATCGCGATCAACGCGGGCGCCTCGCCGCTCGCGACCGTGCGCGTGATCCCGACCGAGATCCAGGGCAGCTGGGCGATCGGCGAGGTCATCCCGGGCGTCGGGCGGGTCGACCGGATCGGCAACTCCATGATCGAGGTGATCGACGAAGCGGGTCACCGCGGCCAGCTGACCCTCGCACTTCCCATCGCAGCAGCGCCCGCGCGTGCCGGAGCGGCAACTCCAGGTCCCGGGCCTGCTGCAGACCCGTTCGCGGGTCGGGTGACGAAGCTCGCCGAGGGCTCGTACCCCAAGGGCACTGGCTCGCCTGGCGGCTCGCTGGCGTACGAGGTCGACCGCGAGCTCGTGCGCGAGCTGGTCGGTGGCGGTGGCAAGCCGACCGGTGTGCGCGCGAGGCCAGAGCTCGAGCACGGCAAGGTCAAGGGCCTCCGCCTGCTCGGCGCGGGCCCGTCCTCGGTCGCGGGCGCGATCGGGCTCAAGAGCGGCGACATCCTGACGGCGATCGATGGCAAGCCGATCAAGACGCTCGACCAGCTGCTCGACCTGTACTCGCGGCTCGATCAGATGTCCGCGATCGAGCTTCAGGGCACCCGCGGCGGCAAGCCGCTCAGCGTGGCGCTCAAGTTTCGCTGAGTAATACGCAGGCTGGCTCGCGCGTTTCTTGCTGTGGTGCCGACCGCCGACGAGAATCCCGGGATGTCCGGATCCCGACGCGGTGGAGGTGCGGTCGCCGTCGCGGCGGGCATCTTCCTGTCGCGGATCGCCGGCCTCGTGCGCGAGCGTGTGATCGCCCACTACCTCGCGCTGTCTCCGGCGGCAGGTGCGTTCCGCGCGGCGCTGCGGATCCCGAATCTGCTCCAGAACCTGCTCGGCGAGGGCGTGCTGTCCGCGTCGTTCATCCCGGTCTACGCGCGCCTGCTCGCGGAAGGGCGCGAGGCAGAGGCCGCTAAGGTCGCGCGCGTGATCGGCACGCTGCTCGCGCTGGTCGCGAGCGCGATCGCGCTGATCGGCGTGTTCGCCGCCGAGCCGCTGGTGGGCCTGCTCGCACCCGGGTTCGACGAGTCGACCCGCGAGCTCACGGTCGAGCTGGTCCAGATCTTGTTCCCCGGCACCACCCTGCTCGTGATGTCGGCGTGGTGCCTCGGCGTGCTCAACAGCCACCGCCGGTTCTTTCTGTCCTACGTGTCACCCGTGCTGTGGAACGCCGCGATGATCGCGGCCGCGGTCGCAGCGGGTGGCTGGCTCGCCGACGGCGACAACGAGCTCGCGACCTGGCTCGCGATCGGCGCCGTGGTCGGCTCCGCCCTCCAGTTCCTCGTCCAGCTGCCGACTGTCGTCCGCCTGTTGCGCGGCATCTCGCCGTCGCTCGCCACCAGGCAGGAGGGCGTGCGCGCGACGCTTCGCGCGTTCGTCCCCGTGATCGTCGGACGTGGCTCGGTCCAGATCTCCGCCTACATCGATCAGGTGCTCGCGAGCTATCTCGGCTCCGGGATCGTTGCCGCGATGTCGTTCGCGCAGACGCTCTACCTGCTGCCGATCAGCCTGTTCGGGATGGCGATCTCGGCCGCCGAGTTGCCGGAGATGGCCGGCGGCACGGGTGACACCGAGACCCGCGCGAAGCACCTGCAGGTCAGGCTCGCATCGTCGATGCGACGGGTGGCATTCCTCGTCGTGCCGTCCGCGGTCGCGTTCGTCATGATCGGCGGCTCGCTGGTCGCGCTCGTGTTCGAGACCGGCCGGTTCGGCGGCAACGAGGCGAACATCGTGTGGGGGATCCTGATCGGCTCGTCGCTCGGCCTTATCCCCAACACGCAAGGTCGCCTCCTCGCCTCTGCGTTCTACGCACTCGGCGATCCGAAGCCGCCGCTGCGCGCCGCGCTGGTCCGCGTCGCGATCACCACGCTGCTCGGATATCTCCTGACGCTGCCGCTGCGCGAGAGGTTCGGCTACGGCGTCAGCTCTGCGGCGATGGGGCTCACGGCTGCATCGTCAGCGGCGGCGTGGATCGAGGCCGCGATCCTGTACGTCGCGCTGCACCGCCGGATCGGTGGGGTGCCGCTGCCGGTCCGGTTCACGCTCGGCGCGCTCGCCGCCTCCGTGATCGCCGGTGCGATCGCCTTCGTGGTCACGCTGTTCGGCCTCGGCCTCGCCGCGTTCTCGTGGCGCGCGGGCATCGTCTCGAGCCTGATCTTCGGCGGGGTCTATCTCGGCATCATGATCGCGGCCAAGGTCCCCGAGGCGGGTGGCTTCGCGCGGCGGCTGCGGCTCCGGCGCTAGAACCAGCCGGACAGCGCGACACCGGCACCGCGGTCGCTGACCACCGGTGCGAACGTCACGCCGCGCGACTCGAGCTTCGGCGCCGTCATGTACAGCACGGCACCGGTGATCACCGCCGCACCCCCGGCGACGATCAGCACCGTGGAGCGCGTCGCCGAGGACCGCGCGTCGTCGACCTGCCCTTGCGCCTCGGCGAGCCGGCCTGGTGCACAGGTGTCGATCGAGCCGCCGCAGATCCCCTTGGCATCCTGATACTGACCGCGCGCGCGATAACCGAACACGCCACCGGCGATCACGGAGACCGCGCCGATGCCGGCGATCGAGGCACCCACCAGGTGGCGATTGCGCCGCCGGTTGTCGCTCGCGCCGAGCGGCGGCGGGACCACGGGCGCCGGGCCGGCACCTGTCGTGGCGCGCCGGAGCGCGGGGACCTCGATCACGAGCGCCTTGCCCTCGGTCGCGGTGTCATCGCGGGTGAAGTCGGTATAGCCGGTCGCGCGCGCCGTCACGTTCAGGGGTCCAGGATCGACCGGGACCGCGACCTCGACGCTGACATCGACCGGCCTGCCATTGACCGTCACCGTGATGCCTGGCGTCGGCGCCACCACCTTGATCGTGTACCTCGGCAGCCGGGCCTCGAGCTTGTTCGCGCGCGCGCCGGCATCGGCACGCAGCTGCGGCGTCGGTGCAGTGTCGGACAGCTCGCGCCATAGCACCCACGCCGAGGCCAGCCGCCCGAGCTCGGTGTAGCAGCGCGCAAGGCTGCCCTTCGTGCCGCTATCGGCGACCAGCGCGAGACTTGCCGCGAACGACTTGCACGCGTGCTCGAACTGCTTCGCCTTCATCGCCTTGATGCCGTCGTCGAACAGCGCGACGGCCTTGGCCTGATCATCCGCGTGTGCGACACCGGTCGCCAGCGCGAGCGAGATCGCGAGCACGGTCGCTACCCCCCGTGCGCTCACCTGGACTCCGGCTTGTCGTGGTGCATGTGCTCCCATTGTTCGTCGGTCACCGCGGGATCCTCGGTGGGCTTGTCGGTCGGCTTGCCGATCGGCTTGTCAGGCTTGGGCCTGGGCTGCCTCGTTCGCGGGCGGTGCTTTGTTACGTCGGCCTTTGCGTCGGGTGAGTCCACGACCTGCGGCTCCGGCGCGGCTGGACTGGATCCGATCGCACTGCCTGCCGATAGTGCAGCCGCGGCAGAACCTGTCGTCGCTTGCGCATCGACCAGCGGCGTCGTGATCGGCTCGTAGCCAGGACGCACGATGCGCGCGTGCCGGTCACGGGTCGCGAACACCGCGACGATCACGAGCAGCGCCAGCACGCCGGCGACCGCACCGATCACCCCGACCGGCACCCGCCGATGGCGAGGGATCCGGATCGACTCGCCCGCGCTGGCATCGAACGTCGTCGCGGCGATGTAGACCTGTGGCGGCTCGCCCTCGACGCCGTCGACCACGACGACCGGCGAGCGGCCGCGCTTTCCACCCGGCCGCCGGGACGGTTGCTTTGGCTCGATCCGCCGCAGCTCCCGCGTCGCGTCGACCTGCGCGTCCGCCGGCTCTGGATCGTGATAGTGGAACGCGACCTCGATATCAGGCTCGAGCGTGACGCGGCCGTAATCGGCGGTCTCCAGCTCGACGGCCGGGGTGTCGTGCACGACCAGCGGTGCCACGGCGGTGTCGCGCCGGTTCAGCACGGTGCGGATGCGAAGCACGGTCGCGTCGTTGGGGCCGGTCGTGAACGGCGCCAGCATCTCCGCGAGCTCGCCGATGTCGGCGAAGCGATCGGTGCGATCCTTCTCGAGGCAACGCATCACGATGGCGTCCAGCGCCGGCGGCAGGTCGCCTCGCACGCTCGCCAGCGGTGCTGCGGGATCGTGGATCACCGACAGACACAACGCAGGCAAGCTCTCGGCGGTGAACGGCAGCTTGCCGCCGAGCAGCTGGTAGAGCACGACGCCGAGCGACCAGATGTCCGCACGCGCGTCGACGTCGCGGGCCGAGTTCATCTGCTCGGGTGCCATGTACGCGGGCGAGCCCATGATGTCATTGGTGCGCGTCACGCTGTTGGCGACCGCGGCCTTCGAGATCCCGAAGTCGAGGACCTTGACGATCGGCTCGCCGTCGAGCCGCGTGGTGAGGAACAGGTTGTCCGGCTTGAGGTCGCGATGGACGATGCCGCGCGCGTGGGCCTCGGCCATGCCCTCGGCGGCCTGCAGCACGTAGTCGACCGCCTCGCCGATCGGTAGCGGGCCGCGCCGCTTGAGGTACGCCCCGAGCGTCTGGCCCTCGAGGTGCTCCATCACGATGTACGGCGCGCCGGTGTCGAACCGCCCGACGTCGAGCACACGGCACACGTGCTCGCCAGTCAGCTTCGCGGCGGCACGCGCCTCGCGCAGGAACCGGGCGGCCGCGTCGGAGTTGTCGCCGCCCGACGGCAGCATCATCTTGATCGCGACGCGCTGCTCGAGGTCGAGGTGGATCGCCGCCACCACCATGCCCATCCCGCCGAGCCCGAGGATCTTCTCGACGCGGTACTTGTCCGCGAGCACGTCCCCCACGTTCACGATCCGGTTCATTGCTGGATCCGCACCTTGAGCTGCGAGCCATCGACGCGGACAAGGTCGGGCTTGCCATCCTTCGTCAGATCGACGAGCTCGTAGGGCGCTGTGATCGGGATCCCCACCCGCTGGCTGAACACGCGCGTGCCCGGGCACTGCAACACGAGCCCGCTGGTCAGCACGAGATCCTGCGTGCCGTCACCGTTCGCGTCGATCACCTGCATCGGGCTGGTGATGCCATCGATCGTGCCCGCGACCTCCACGAACGTACCGGGCGCGGTCTGCGAGTACAGGACCCCACCGCCAGTGGTGCCGACCATCAGATCCGTGCCGGCCGTCGCGTCGAAGTCGCCGAACCCGACCGCACCGGGGCGGGCACCGCTGGCGATCGTCGTGGTCGTCGTGAACCCACCGGCCGTGTTGCGCGCGAGCTTGACCGCACCGGCCCCATCGATGAACGCCGCGTCGTCGCGCGACACGCCGTCGATCTCGTCAACGACCACCAGATCATCGCCAGCCGCGCCCACCGTCTCCTCCCTGGAGAACGTCCCGAGCGTGCCGAGGTTCGAGGTGTAGACCCGGCGCTCGGACCCATCCTGGACCAGCAGATCCGGGTTGAACGCACCATCGAGGAAGCCGAGCTTGACCGAGACCACGCCGGTGAACGGCCCGGGCAGCGCCTGCTCGGGGAGGTAGGTGCCGCGAGTGTTCTCGTCGTGCTGCCGCTCGACCACGGTCATGCCGCCGACCTTCCACGCAACCAGATCGACGAACCCGTCAGCCGTGAAGTCCTCAACGATCACGCCATCCGCGGCCGTCGCGATCGGGGTCCCGACCGCGAGCCCGCCGGAGCCGTCGTTGAGCCAGATCGCGATCTGGGTCCCGAGCGCGATCGCGACGTCGCGGGTTCCACCGGTGTTGGCATCGAGGTTTCCGAACGCGAGGTCGGTGCCGGGCGCACCGAGCTCGTACGTCGCCTCCGCACCGAACACCGGGTTCGTCGTGCAGTCGGGTGGCGCGTCGAACCGGCTGTCGATCGCATCGCCATCGCCGCCATCGCGCGCGTCTCCACCGACCGAGGGATCCGTGATCCCGAGCAGCTTCGAACAACCTACTGAAACGGTCGCCAGCGCGATCAGGGCCCGCACGCGCCCGGATGGTAGCAGACGGCCGTTACTTCACCTTCTTGATCTTGTTCTTGTTCCCTGGATTCACGACCTTGGCCTTCGCCTTGGTCAGGGGCTTCTTCCAGGTCACCGTGTTGAGGTTCCCGGGCGTCGCGATCAGATCGACGGCGGCGAGTGTGACCGTATTCTCATTCCCTGGCACGGACACCGCGGCGGCAGAGCCAGTCACGGTGGCGCGGTTGCCCGCGACCACGACGCGCTCGCACACGCCGGTCAGCGTGACCGTGGCCTGGTTGCCCGAGATCATGACGTTCTTGTCCTTCGCGCAATCGACGGTGACCGTCTGATCGTTGTCGTCGATCGAGACGTCCGCGTGCGCGAGGGCGGGTACGAAGAGGAGAGACGCGAGGACGAGGCGGAGCTTCATGGTGGTCCCCAACGTAACACTGCAGGCCCCGCCCTCGACATCACCACGACATCACCCGGCTCACGTCGTCCGGACGACGCCCGACAGCGACACCAGGTAGTCGTGTCGCGCGCCATCCTTGACGAAGTCCTGGAGCGCGCGCGCCAGGGTCGCCCCGACGAGCCCGATCATCGGCAGGTGCTCGCCGCCCTCGCAGGTCGGCTGCCCCGGCTGGTCCTCGCGGTCGGCCGTGAACCGCTCGTCCCAGCGCACCATCCCGAACGTGCCATCGGCCGCGAGCGCGGCGTGCACGAGCGGCACCTTGCCGCCGCGCGCATGCTCCGACAGCACGTTGCGAGAATCTGCATTGTCGAAGCAGTCGACCGCGAGGTCACAGCTCGCGAGCAGCTGCGCGGCGTTGGTCGCCGCGAGCCGCACGGTCATCGCCTCGGCCTTCGCGCCGTAGAAGTTCGCCAGCTGCAGCTTGATCGCCTCGACCTTGTGCTTGCCGACCGACTGCTTGACGAACCACTGCGCCGCGAGGTTCTTCGACTCCACGCGATCGAAGTCGACGAGGCGCAGGTCTGCTGCGAGGTTGCGGCAGTACAGCACCGCCGTCGAGCCAAGCGCACCGACACCGCAGATGACGATCCGCATGGCTCACTCGACCTGCCGGGTGGCGGTCCGCGCGAACGCGTGCGCACCGAACGGGACCTTCGGCCGCAAGTAGATCCGCTGCTCGCCATCCGTCGCGCGCAGCCGGTCGATGACGAACGCGTGGAACGCCGTCGGCTGGAGGTTCGGGAGGTGCAGGCCGCGGACGCCGCCCGAGCGGACGACCTCGACCGCGATGCGACGGATATCCTCGTCGGTCGCCGCGAAGTCGATGTCGAGATCGTAGTCGGCCGACTGGCCCTGGTACGTGATGTTCAAGATCGTCATGTCAGTTCTCCTTCTTGATCCCGGAAGCGAGCCGGATGAGGCCGGCCCACCATGGTTGTGGTTCGACGAGTCGTGCGGCGGTGTCACCGATCCTGGTGATCGTGACGCGGGGCGCGACGACGCAGTAACGCAGGGAGCGGCCGAGCGCGCTGTCGAGCGCGGTCATCGTCGACAGATCCTCCGCGGAGAACCGCGACGGACCCATCGGGTGCGAGTGCACGATCGCCTCGAGCTCGACGCGGTGAAGCCAGATCGCCTCCCACCGCGAGCGCGAGTCGGGCAGCAGCGCCGGGTTGTCCGACGCATCCGCCCACAAGATCGCGTCGCCGCGACCGATCAAGAAGCACACCTCCCGCATCGTCTTCGTCTCCTGGCTCCTAGCGTCGCGTGATGTTCAGGTGATCGACCTCGATCGCCTCGCGGATGACGGACGGCATCGCGTCGAGCGTCAGCACGCGGTCCGAGCCCGAGAGGCAGACGCCTGCATCGAGGACCTGGAGCGTCTGCGCGTCGACCAGCGTGATGATGCGCTCGCCGTCGACGTCGTACGTCACCTCGAGTCGCGAGTTGCGCTCGACCTGACGCACGGTGATCAGACGCGCGTTCGCACCTTCGAGTGCTTGCTCGCACCGCGCGCGCGGATCCCGCGCACGCAGCACGACCTTGGCCCGATGTGCTGCGCCCGCGAGCCGCTCGACGCGGCGCTCGGTCTCCAGGGCCGCCAGCCGTGCCGCGACACGCGCCGCCTCGTGACGGCGCTCCGCGACGAGCTCGGCAAACAGACCCTGGACGGCCGCGCGACCGCCATCGGCGATCGTCACGATGCGCGACGACAGCTCGCGCAACGAGGTCACGACGCCGAGCTCGGCCGCGATCGCCAACCCGAACGAGTAGGCGAACGCGGCCCGCAGCGACGGCGCCACGCCACGCAGCGCGCCGAGCGGACGGAGCTCCTCGAGCGCGCGCCGGGCCAGCGGCTCGACGTCGTCCTCGAAGTCCATCGACTCGAACA
>JBBJLY010000007.1:0-74854 GCA_037720695.1 Kofleriaceae bacterium
TCCCGACGCCGAGGCGTTCGCGAAGACCGGCGTCGGCGTCGGGTGCGAGACCACGCCCGACGCGACGATCTGCCTGTCGCGCGGGATCAACATTTACCTCGAGGTGATGCTGAAGGGGCTCGAGCGCCTGATCACGGCCGGCACCTATGATCAGGAGGCGATCGAGCGCTGGCAGAAGTCCATGCGCGGCCAGCTCGCGACCCGATCCGCCCAGCAGCGCCTCGAGCTCCAGCGCCAGGTGCTGTCGGCGCTCTACGGCCCGCAGCATCCGTACACCACGACCGGCCTCGTCACGCCCGAAGCGATCGGCAAGGTCAGCAAGGATCGGCTCGACGAGTTCCGCCGCGGCCACCTGACCGCCGGCAACGCGACGCTCGTGATCGTCGGCGACTTCGATCCCGCGCAGGCCGAGCGGCTCGCGCGCGCCAGCTTTGGCGGCTGGGACAAGGGCACGATCGATCCGCCAGTCAATCGCCAGCTCGCAGCGCGCACCGGGCCGATCCACGTCGGCGTGATCGGCAAGGACGACCCGCAGCTGTCGATCCAGCTCGCGTATCCCGCGCCGGCCGGCGTCGACGGCCAGGAGGGCGCGCGCCAGGTGCTCGCCGAGATGATCCAGATCCGGGTCGCCGACGTGCGGTTCAAGCTCGGCACCACGTACGGCGTGCGGGTCGGTCGCCGCGCCCACACGGGTCCCTCGGCGTACTCGGTCGCCGGCACGGTCGATGCCGAGCGCGCGGGCGAATCGATCCGCGCGATCCGTGACAACATCGAGCAGCTGCGCAAGGGCGGGACAACTTTCGACGTCGACTTCGTGCGCGCGCGCCGCAAGGTGATCTCGCGCCTGCTCGGCGAGTCGACCGTCACGGCCGAGATCGCCGCGCGCCTCGGCTTCATCGCGCAGTTCGGGCTCGACGAGAAGTTCTTCACCACGATGCTGCACCAGGTCGCGATCGTCTCGGTCGCCCAGATCCAGGCGCTGGTCGACAAGGAGCTCGCCGCGGACCGCGAGATCGTCGTCGTGCTCGGCGATCGCCCACACCTCGACCGCGCGTTCAAGGATGCCGGGCTCACCGCGCGCCTGGTGGAGCCGGTCTACCAGTGACCGAGGTGAGCGAGGCCGTCCGGCCGAGTCCAGCGCGAGCTCAACAGTGACCGAGGTGAGCGAGGCCGTCCGGCCGAGTCGAGCGCGAGCTCAACAATGACGTTCTCGGTCCGCGAGAGCACGCCTGCGGATCGCGCCGAGATCGAGGCGCTGATCGGCGAGATGATCCCTGGCTGCGACGTCGCCGCGCGCTGGCGCTGGCTCTACGACACCAGCCCCGGCGGCAAGGCGCTGACCTGGCTCGCGATCGCCCCGACCGGTGAGGTCGCCGGCTGCACGTCGTTGTTCCCGTTCCGGCTGTGGCTCGACGGTGCGCCGGTGCGGGCCGCGCTCGGCGGCGATGGCTACGTGCGTCCCGCGTTTCGCCGCCGCGGCCTCGGCGGGCTGTTACACGACGCCTCACGCCGCGCGATGCCCGCACACCAGATCGGCTGCATGTACGGCTCGCCCGGGCAGATGAACCTGACGCCCCTCAAGCACGGCGGCTCCCGCGAGCTCGGCGACGTCGCCCGCTGGGCTCGCCCGCTCCGCGCCGGGGCGCTGAAGCTCGCGCTCCCCGGTGTCGCGCCGATCATCGACGCGCTGCTGACCCCGCGAGGCGCCGCCCGGCTCGAACCGATGGTGCCGCACGACGACCGCGTCGACGCCGTGTGGTCGGCCGCGCGCACCGCGCTCCAGCTCGCGGTGATCCGCGATGCGGCATTCTATACCTGGCGCTTCCTCGACGCCCCCGCGCAACGCCAGCGCCCGTTCGTGATCACGGACCGCGGCACGCCGATCGGCGCATGCGCGCTCGAGCCAATGTTCGACGGCAAGGTGCAGCGGCTCGAGGACGTCGTCGCGATCCCGGGCAAGTGGCACGCCTGCCTCGCAGCCATCGTTGCGCACTGCATCGCCACCACCGGCGCGCACACGCTCGACCTCAAGCTGTTCGCGAACGATGGCCGCAAGCGCCGCATGTGGCGATCGGGGTTCGTCGAGCGCGACCACAAGCCGTTCCTCTGCATGATCCCGAAGGACGGGGACCGCCGGTTCATCGACCCGGGGCGCTGGTTCTACACGGGTGCCGATTCGGACCTCGACACCAACGCGTGATCACAGCAGATCGACCCAGATCTGGTCGCCGATCACGGTGATCGGATAGCGCCGCAGCTCGAGTCCCGGCGACGCGCGACAGCGACCCGACTTGAGATCGAAGCCCCAGCCATGACCCGGGCACACGAGCTCGCTGCCGTCGAGGTAGCCATCGCCAAGCGCGACGTCCTCGTGCGGACACACGCCCGGCACCGCGACCAGCGCGCCGTCGACGATCGTGACGATCACGGGCCAGGTGACGCCCGTGACGGCGAACGCGCGAAGCTCGCCCACGACGACGTCGGCCAGGGCGCACACGTGGACGCGCAGCGCCACTAGCCGCGGCCTCGCTGGCGCGGGTCGAGGCGATCGCGCAGGCCATCACCGAGCAGGTTCGCGCCGAGCACCACCCACATGATCGCGAGCCCCGGCACCAGCGTGTAGAGCGTCAGCCAGCCGGTGTCGCGCTTGAACAGGAAGCTGCGGGCCTGGTCGAGCATCGCGCCCCAGCTGTAGTCGACCTGCTGGCCGATGCCGAGGAACGACAGCGACGCCTCGACGATGATCACGGTGCCAAAGCCGAACGTGATCTGGACCAGCGCCGGACCCATGAGGTTCGGGATCAGGTGGCGGAACATCACGCGCCGGTTGCTGGCCCCGAGCGCGACCGCCGCCGCGACGTAGTCGCGCTCGCGAAGGCCGAGTACCTGACCGCGCGCGACGCGGGCATATCCCACCCAGCCGTTCGCGCATAACGCGACGACCATCACCCAGAAGCCGGGGCGCGCGACCACCGCGACGATCGCGATGTTGAGCAGGATGCCGGGGAACGCCATCAGGATGTCGACGATGCGCATCAGCACCTCGTCGACGACACCGCGGAACCAGCCCGCCACGGTGCCGAGCGCGATCCCGATCGTCGCCGAGATCGCGACGACGATCAGCGACAGCTGCAGCGCGGAGCGCGCGCCCCACAGCAGCTGTGACAGGGTATCCACGCCCTGGCTATCGGTGCCGAGCCAGTGCTCGGCCGACGGGTGCTGGAATCGGCCGACCAGATCTCTCGCGTGGAGCTCGACCTCGTACGGCGCGAGCAGCGGCCCGAACACGCCGACCAGCACGAACAGCCCGAGCATCACGATGCCGACCCAGGTCGAGGGCGAGAGCTTCATGCGCGGCGGATCCTCGGGTCGGCGAGCCCGTAGGCGAGATCGACGAGGATGTTGACCAGCACGTAGATCGTCGCGATCACGAGCACGCTGCCCTGGACGACGGGGTAGTTGCGCTCGGTGATCGCGTCGAGCAGCGTGGTGCCGAGGCCGGGCCGCGCAAACACCTTCTCGACGATGATCGCGCCCGACAGCAGCGAGCCAAACTGCAGGCCGATGATCGTGATCACCGGCAGCAGCGCGTTGCGCAGCGCGTGGACGAACAGCACGCGACCCTCGGGCAGGCCCTTCGCGCGCGCGGTGCGGACGTAGTCATCGCCCAGCACCTCGACCATCGAGGACCGCGTCATCCGCGACAGCATCGCCATCAGGTGGGTGCCGATCGCGAGGGCGGGCAGCACGATCCCCGCGAGCCCGGTCTCGGTCGGGCCTGGCGACCAACCGAGCCCGATGAAGAAGATGAACAGCATCAGCGGCGCGAACATCATCTGCGGGATCGCGATGCCCGACAGCGAGACCGTGGTCGCGAACGTATCGACCCACGAGCCGCGGCGGATCGCGGCGAGCACGCCGAGCGGCAGCGCGAAGATCATCGCGACCAGCATGCCGGCCAGCGCGAGCGTGAACGTGTACGGCATCACCTCGAGGATGCGGTCGGCGACCGTCGGCTTGCCGCGGGGATCCGGGCACTGGTGGCCGAGGCTCCCGTCGGCGACGTGCTGGAGGAACGTGACGAACTGCATCGACATCGACTGGTCGAGGCCCATGCACTTCTCGATCTGCTTGCGCTGCGCCGGGGTCGCCTCGCCGCCCGCCAGGTGATCGACCGGATCGCCCGGCACCAGGTGGAGGAACAGGAACACCAGGATCGAC
Organism: Kofleriaceae bacterium; assembly: GCA_037720695.1. Classification (GTDB taxonomy): domain Bacteria; phylum Myxococcota_A; class Polyangia; order Haliangiales; family Haliangiaceae; genus JABFXX01. The sequence continues at coordinate 4,222 of JBBJLY010000007.1, forward strand.
ACGCCCACGATCGCGAGGACTCCGGAGCCCAGTCGTCGCAGCAGGAACGAGCCGATCGACACGGCGTGAAGGTAGCAATTATCGCCGTCGCGGTCGCGACGCAGCTAGCCCGGTGCGGGCGCGCAGAACCGCGGCGCGTTGCCGTCGATCCCGACCCCCGGTGCGAGGACCGGCTCGCCGCCGTGCTCGATCATGAGATCGAGGTCCCGGCACTCGTAGCCGACGCGGCAGTCGCCGTCGTCGTCGCAGGTCCGCATGCAGTAGCGGACCTCGGCGGACCGTGGGACGCAGTTGCCGGTCAGCGCGCACAGCTCGTCGAGGCTACAGTCATCCGTGGAGAGGTTCTCCGTCGTCGGATCGCAGGTCAGGTTCGAGAAGCTGCCGGTGAAGAACCGGATGCAGGCGGCTTCCTCGGGGCAGGTGTTGTAGTCGCAGCCCTGGATCGTGCAGTAGCCCGAGCGGGACGACTGATCGCACTGGCGATCGCCGTTGGGGCTGCAGTCCGACGGCACGACGCACTCGTCGCCGATTTCCTTGCCGCAGCCGAGCCCGAGGGCGGCGAACACGGCGATGACGATCCCGTACCTCATGAACGCGCGCATCCTAGCGGCCGGTACGACCCACAGCAAGCCGGTGAGGTTGCCCGCAGCACGCCATCTGTTCCAGATCAGCTTGCGAAGTGCTGAACATCGCAGCATTTCGGCAGTAGAACTGCGCGATGCGAGCCGTCGTCCAGCGAGTGACCCGCGCGAAGGTGACCGTCGAGGGCCAGGTCACCGGCCAGGTCACCAGACAGATCGAACGCGGCCTCCTCGTGCTGTTCGGCGCGGGTGCCGGCGATTCCGCGGAGGACCTGCGCTACATCGTCGACAAGGTCGTTCACATGCGGGTGTTCGCCGACGACGCCGGCAAGATGAACCGCTCCGTGCTCGACATCACGGGGGGTGTGCTCGTGATCTCGCAGTTCACGTTGTTCGGCGACCTCCGGCAGGGCCGGCGGCCCGGCTTCACCGGTGCGCTGGAACCTGTCGCGGCAAAGGCGCTGTACGAGGACGCGTTGACCGCCCTTCGCGCCGCGGGCGTCACGCGGGTCGAGGCAGGTGTGTTCGGTGCCGATATGGCCGTCGAGCTGGTCAACGATGGCCCGGTGACGCTCCTATTAGATTCGCGCAAGGGCTTCTAGCGGCGAGTGGCTTCGCGAGGTTAGGTTCGGCGATGGCGAGCACGGCTCGCGCGTCCATGAAGGTCAGGTTCTGGGGAGTCCGCGGATCGATTCCTGTACCGGGGCGAGAGACCAGCCGGTACGGGGGAAACACGTCGTGCGTGGAGGTCAGGCCGAAGGGCGCTGCACCGATCATCATCGACGCGGGCACGGGTCTGCGCCGGCTCGGCAAGTCGCTGATGGAGGAGGCGTTCGGCGACGGCAAGGGCAAGACGTCGATCCTGATCAGCCACACCCACTGGGACCACGTGCAGGGCCTGCCGTTCTTCGCGCCCGCGCACCGCGCCGGCAACCAGCTCCACATCTTCGCGCGCCAGCGCGACACCCATCTCGAGGCCGTGTTCTCGCAGCAGCACGACTCCCCGTACTTCCCGGTGCCGCTCCAGGCCATGCAGGCCGAGATGCACTTCCACGAGGTGATCGAAGGCGCCCGGTTCGACGTCGGACGCGCGAAGGTCACCTGCGCGCGGCTCAACCATCCCTGGGTCGCGATCGCCTACCGGATCGATGTCGACGGCGCCGCGGTCGTCTACTGCGCCGATACCGCGCCGTTCACCGACATCCTGTTTGGCCGCGAGTTCATGGTCACGCCCCCGGCGCTCGACGCGCCGCTGCCGCAGGACGTCCAGGACGAGCTCGCGCGGATGCGCGCTGGCGTCGTCGCGCTCGCGAAGAATGCGGACCTCCTGATCTACGACGCGCAGTTCACCTACGACGAGTACAGGCTACGCCCGCACTGGGGTCACTCGCACCCCGACGACGCGATCCAGATCTCGCGCGATGCCAACGTCAAGGCGCTGTGCCTGTTCCACCACGCGCCGGCGCGCACCGACGACGCCAACGACGTCATCCTCGCCAAGTATCGCGATGTGGTGAAGCAGAGCGGCGACAAGTTCGCGCTCCACATGGCCTACGAGGGCCTCGAGCTCGTGCTGGGAGACGAATGATGGCCGACGCGCGAGTCCGACTACAATGAAGATCCGGTTCTGGGGCGTGCGCGGTTCGATCCCGGCGCCGGGCCCCGACACGATCCGCTACGGCGGCAACACGTCGTGCGTCTCCGTCCACACCGCGAACGACGGCCTGATCATCATCGACATGGGCACCGGCCTCATGCCCCTCGGCAATCACCTGATGACCGGCGCATTCGGCAAGGGCACCGGCCGGGCGACGATCCTGCTGTCGCACACCCACTGGGATCACATCCAGGGCCTCGGGTTCTTCGCGCCGGTGTTCATCGCTGGCAACGAGATCACGGTGTGGGGGCCCGGCGGCTCGCCGGAGGTGCTCGAGGGCATTCTCGAGGGCCAGATGGATCCCAACTTCTCGCCGCTGCAGACGCTCAAGAACTTCTCGGCGACGTTCGACGTCCGCGCGCTCCCACCCGGGGGGGCGCTGACCGCCAGTGGCGTCAAGATCACGGCCCGCGAGCATCCGCACGGCGGGACCACCGCGCTCGGGTTCCGGATCGAGGAAGCCGGCCGCACGTTCGTCTATGCCTCCGACGTCGGCCAGCCCGACGAGGGTGCCGCGCCCGACCCGGCGGCGATCGAGTTCTATCGCGGCGCCGACGTGCTGCTCCACGACACCACGTACCGGCCCGAGCATCAGGCGACCCGCCGGGACCGCGGGTTCTCGACCTACGAGGATGCTGCGGCCGCGGCGATCGCCGCGCAGGTCGGCCGGCTCGTGATGTTCCACTACGATCAGGACTACAGCGACGACGAGGTCGACGCGCTGTGCGTGAGCTGCCGCGAGGCCCTCGATGTCCGCGGCGGCAAGGCGATTGGCCTCGTGCCCGCGCGCGAAGGCGACGAGCTCACGATCTGAGGCGGCGGCGGCGCAGGCCGATCAGCGTCGCGAACGCCCAGGCGAACGCGCCCGCCGGATCTCCGCCGGTGGAACAACAGCCCCCATCGCCGCCGTTGTCGGGATTCGTGATCTCGCACGCGTCGCCGACGCCATCCCCGTCACCATCGGCCTGCTGCGGGTTCGCCACGCGCGGGCAGTTGTCGACCGCGGAGCCGACGCCATCGCCGTCGGGATCGACGATGCACGACGACGGCTCCCCCTCACACGTGAAGTCGTCCTCGATCTCGCAGTCCTCGCTGCAGCCGTCCGAGCTCATGACATTGCCGTCGTCACACCCCTCGGTGCCGGCGATCACGCCATCGCCGCACGCGACGGTCGGTGCGCAGGTCGACGGCATCCCGGTGCAGGTGGAGCCGGGCTCGATCAAGCACGCCTCGTTGCAGCCATCGGCGGGCTCGAGATCGTTGTCGTCGCACTCCTCCGTCGCGACGACGATGCCATCTCCGCACACGCTCTCGCAGGTCACGCCATCGCCGACGTAGCCCGCGTTGCACGCGCAGCTGAACGTGCCCGGCGTGTTCGTGCACGTCGCGTTGGGATCGCAGTCAGCCGGGCCCCGCCCGCCCTCGTCGGCGGCGGTACCCAGCGACGGCGCGCCGGAGCACGTCCACCCGGCCTCGATCGCGCAGCCCGTGCTGCAGCCATCGCCGGCATCGGGATCGTCGTCGTCGCACGCCTCGCTGCCCTCGATCCGGCCGTCGCCGCACACGGCGGGGACGGCGAGTGCGATCGCGAAGCTCGCCGTGCGCGCCTGGGCGTCGGTCACCGTGCAGGGCACCGTCTTCGCGCCGGCGGGCACCGCAGCACCCACCGAGGTGACGAGCGTGAACGTGTTGCTGCCGCCGTCGACCAGGGTCAGCGTGGCGCGGCCGATCGCGGTCGCATCGCAGGTCACGGCGAGGCCGGTCGAAGGCGGCAGCGTCCCTGGCGAGACCACCGCGCGCAGCGTGATGGCGCCACCGGCCGGAACGCTGGCCGGGATCGCGCTGCCGATCGCCGACGGTGGCCCGCTCGCGCTGGAGATCGTGATGCTGTCGACGCCGACGTACTCGTCGGTGCCCGCGGCATCGGTGGCGATGATCCTGATCTGGACCTGCGCCTGGTTGCCCGCCGCGGCCGGTAGCACGACGTCGATCGGGAGGTCGGGCCCCGTGGTGCCAGGACCGGTCGTGGCGTCGGCGACGTGGCCTGCCGGGATGTTCGTGAAGTCCCCTGTCGTGCCGACCCGGTACTGCAGCGCGACCTGCATCACGGCGTCGGCCATCCCCGCATCGAGGTCGCGCACCGTGTAGCGCACGCGCACCGAGGGGACGCCGGTCGTGACGACGGCGATCACGAGATGCGGCGCACGCGCCGTGCCCGAGCCCTTGAGGCCGATCGTCGGATCCGGCAGCTCGAACTCGCTGACGCCACCCGTGCCGAACGAGCCGCTGGTCTGGTTCGCGTTGACGTCGACCGGTGTGGCCGCACCATCCGCGACCACGGTCTGCGGATCGACGCCCGCCGCCGCCACCAGGGCGTCGCCGCGATAGCCCATGATGCCCGGCACGCCGCTCCAGTCATCGCTGGTCGTGATCAGCGACGGATCCGTCCACGGCTGCGCAAACGGCAACGGCCGTGGCGCCGGGTTCGCGAACCCGATCCCCGAGCTCACCAGACCTGCGCACACCACGAGCTTGTTCATGGTCGCGGACTGTGCCCGGCCCACCCCATCGGGTTCAAGCACAACCTCGCGGGCGTCCAGGACCGGGCGGCACGTTCCGATCAGGTGTCCTGGATGACGAGGATTGCCGTGACCTGGAGAGGAAGCGTGAACGGGATCGGGTACGTTTCGTGGCGATACGCCGTCGTCGACACGCGCGCCTGCGTGTAGAGGCCGCCATCGATATCCGCGGTGTCGGCCCGCACGGTGCAGTAGCTGGACGTGAACGGGTAGGTCACGTCCTGCGTCCACTTTCCAGCGGTGGTCACGCCGCTGAGCAGTGACCAGCAGCCCGTGTTCTTGTTGCGACCCCAGATCACCGCCGACGCGTACGTCCGCTCGCACGCGCTCTTCGACGTGGGAACGCCGGTCTGCAGTTGCGCACGACCCCAGATCGGGTCGTTCGCGAAGCTGAACAAGCCGTTGACATGCATCGTGAACACGCCGTCTCCTGTGCTCCAGTAGCTGGTCGACGGCGCGATCTGCGAGACACCCGGCGCCACGCCGGTCTTGGTCACCTCGGCGGGTGGCTCCTGTTGAAGACAGCCCACCGCGGATGGCGGCTCGCCCTGCGGTGGCGCTTCGTGGTCGAGGTCACCATCGAGGTCACCATCGAGGTCACCACCAAGCTCTGCTTCGGAATCGAGCGCGGTTTGGTCCTCCATCACGCATGCGGTTGCAAGGAGCGACACGGACAGCATCAGGGCCGGCTTCAGTTTCTTCATGCTCGAGTAGTGACCGGTCGCGCATTCGCGTTACTGCGTTTGTTCGTCATGCGCCAACGGGGACTACGGAGCCACAGGCTTCCACGCATCTCCCCACATGGCCCAGCAATTCGGGCCGGCGTGACCGGCGCCACTCGATGTGTTCACGCCCTTCGCGAGACGTGGGTGAACCTCACGCTGACCTGCCAATCGCTCTGACTCGGTAGCTGTCCCGAGCATCGCGTACCACTGAGTGAGGTATGTGCGGGGTAGGCGCATTGACACCGCGACACGCGGCCACCCATGCTTCCAACATGCGCATTCATCAGCTTCGGTTGTCGCTCGTAGGGGCAGTAGTCCTCCTCGGCGGTTTGTCCGCCTGCATCTCGGAGATCGATGGCGAGGAGAGCACCATCGAGTCGGAGGTCGCCGGTCCGCCGGCCAACGTGCTGGTGACGCCGACTACCGTCGATCGCGTCAACGTGAGCTGGGATCCGGTCGCTGCCGCCCTGAAGTACTACGTTTATCGATCGACGAACGGCGGGCCGCTCGAATTCCAGGGTACCGCTCGCGCGCCGGCCACCTCGTTGATCGTCGCGAACCTGACCACCCAGACGGACTACTGCTTCGCGGTCGCGACCGACGATGGGACCGGCGCTGGCCCACTCTCGGCATCGACCTGCGCGACGACGCCGACCGCGCCGCCTCCCCCGGACTCGATCGTCGCGTCGCAGACCTCGGCGACGTCGGTCACCGTGGACTGGAGTGCGGTGTCGAACGCCACCAAGTACTACGTGTACCAGTCAGGTAGTGCCAACGGCACGTACAGCTACATCAACAGCGCGCTCGCGCCTTCGACCAGCCTCGTGGTCGGTGGCCTGACGGAGATGGCGACGTATTGCTTCAAGGTCCAAGCGGACAGCCCGAACGGCCGGTCGACGCTGTCTGCGCCAGCGTGTAACAACACGATCGCACCGCCGTCGAACGTCACCGCCACGCGCACGACTTCGACCCGGATCAAGCTGACGTGGACCGGTGTCACGGGCGCCACGAAGTACTACATCCACGAGATCAAGGCCGGCACGCCGCGCCGATATCGCGGGTCCGTGCTCGCCACGGCGCCGGCGACGTACACCGCGACGGGCCTTACGACCGGCGTCCAGTACTGCTACCAGCTCCGCTCGCAGGGCACGCCGACCAGCAACGTGTCGGGCTACTCGCTGCCGATCGTCTGCGCCACGCCCTGAACGGCCGAGCGCTGTGCTCGCTCGACCGATGGTCAGCTGAGCAGCGAAGCGCCGAAGTTATCCACGCGAGAGCCAACCAGCCGCTCGGCTGGTGGCGGTCATCGCGCCGTCGGCGCAGCGCCCGCTTTGTTCATGTGCAGCTCCGAGCGCCGCACGGAGCGATAGCTAGCGTCCCCAGACCTGAACGCGAGCCTTGCCTCCACCCGGCAGGTTCCGGTACTTGAACTCGACGTAGCGGATGATCTCTGCGTTCGGCAGATCGATCGCGCGCGTACGGGTGTTCTCGCGGAAGTAGTGCGCGGTGGTCGGCTTGTACTGCTTGCCCGACGACTTGCCCTTGACGCCGAGGAACTGGATCGTCGTGTCGATCATCTCGAGGTCGCTGTCGAGCACGACGAACGTCAGCTTCGAGAAGCTGCCCTTCTTCTGGCTGACGTCGATCCGGTCGGTGTCGACGCGACCATCGACCGTGTTCTCGCCGAGCAGCGTCCAGCCGCTCGGATCCCACGACGGGCCGGGCGGGCGAGGATCCGGGCGTGGACCCGGGCCGGGACCGGGGCCGGCGGTGCCGAGGCGGCCCCAGACCTGGACGCGCGCCTTACCTCCACCGGGGAGGTTGCGATACTTGAACTCGATGTAGCGCAGGATCTCAGCGTTGGGCAGATCGATCGCGCGTGCCCGGGTGCCCTCGCGGAAGTAGTGCGAGGTCGGCGGCTTCCACTGCTTGCCAGACGACTTGCCTGGAACGCCGAGGAACTGGAGCGTCATGTCGATCATCTCGAGGTCGCTGTCGAGCACGACGACCGTGAGCCGGTCGATCTGACCCGTCTTCTGGCTGAAGTCGATCCGGTCGGTGTCGACCCGACCGTCAACCGTGTTCTCGCCGAGCAAGACCCAGCCGGTGCTGTCCCATGCTGGTCCCGGATTCGGGCGATCCGGCGGCGGCGGACGATGATCGCGCACCACGGGATCCGGCGGCGGCGGCTCGTACGGTCGCGCGGTCCCCGGTCCGGTCGTGACGGATCCTGTGCAGGCGGTCAACAGCGTTAAAATGACTGCTAGGTGTCGTTGCATAGTCGCTCTTACTTTCTCCCGTTAGTTGGGGAATCCAGGTTGGCAGTTCCATACTGCCGGCCGTGGGGCAGTGATGCCTTACAGTTCTTCGACGTGATCGGCTCAGTGCGCTTCACTAAACGCAACGAGCCGGCAAAACCTAACACGTGCGATGCAATGACCTGCGTTTGCGGCCGAACAGGTCGCGCTTTTCTGCCGGGGCAAATTGCCCGAACGTGCGCCGACTCTACAGACACCGAAACTGGAAACGCGAGCCACAGTGGCTCGCGTTCCGACATCACACGAAGTGAGCGCTACGGGAGCGTTGTTGCTGATGCGGGCGCGGAATTGACCGACTCGGTCGTCGTGTCATTCGCCACCGTGCGCACGACGTACGTGTACGTCGTGTTCGCCGCGAGACCACTCGCCGCGAACGTCGGCGCTGGGCCCGCGAGCACGGTGCCCTTGAACGTGAAGGCTCCTCCGCCCGTCGACTGGTACACGTAATACTTCGACGCGTTCGGGACCGCGGTCCACGCCAGGTTGATCCGGTTCCTCGACGCTGCCACGGCCGTCACGTCCGATGGAGGCAACGGCGGCGGGAACGTGGTCGCCGTGTCCTCGTTCGAGCGCTCCGAGATCAGGCTGTTGACGACGGCCGCGACCTGCCATGTGGTGGTCTGGCTCGGGGTTAGGTGGCCGTCGTCAAACTCGGTGTCGTCGGCGGACGTGCTGGTGAAGAACACGGCGGTGCCGGGGCCGGTGCCCTTGTACATGATGTACTTGGTCGCGCCGGGAACCGGGTCCCACGTCACGTGCACGCGTGTCGGCGAGATCGCCGTCACGACCAGGTTGAGCGGCGCGGGAGGCCGCGTGCCGATCACCCCGACCTCTCCGGCGCTGAGCGCGCGGCTGAAGATCTTGACGTCGTCGAGCAGGAGCGCTGCATTGGCTCCGCAGCCACCGGAGTTGCCAAACTGCATCGGCGACAGCACCTGCGCGCCCGACGTGAACGGGGCGGCCGCGACCTCGAGCCCGTTGATGTACATGTGCAGCAGCCCGGCCTCGCGGGCGACCGCGACGTGCGTCCACTGACCACCCGGCAGGCTCTGACCGAAGCTGGCTGTCGACAGTGAGCTCCGCATCTGCAAGCCACCCGGGCCCTGGATCAGCTCCCACGTCGTGGTCGCGCCGCAACCGGAGGCACGCTTTCCGGCGAGCCGGATCGTGGTGGCTGGCGCGCTCGGGATGTTCGCCCACAGCGCGAACGTGAAATCACCACCGAAGTTGAACACGGCGTTATGCGGAACGTTGACGGCGTCGTTCGCGCCACCCGGGCTCAACAGGGCCGACTTGTTGAAGTCGATCGGAGGCTTGGTGTTGGTGAACGCAGCCGAGCCGGTCAGCGTCCCGTGACGACCGAAGCCAGATGAATCGTTGGCGACCGAGCCCATCTCCTCGTCGAACCGCCAGTATCCAGCGTCGCCGAGCGCGAACGTGGTGGCGCTCGCGGGCGGATCGGATGGCATCGACGTGCCGCCTTCGAACTGCGTCTGAACGCGGTAAAAGTACGTGGTGCTCGGAGCGAGGCCGGTCGCGACGAACGTGGTGGCGGTCGGCGATCCGATCAGGGTGTAGGGACCGGCAAGCGAGTCAGCTTGCGTGACGTAGTAGCGCTGAGCGCCGACCACCGGATCCCAGCTGATCTCGATCCGGCTCGAAGACAGCGCGATCGCGGTGACGTTCGGGGGTGCGCTCGGGGCTCCCGGGGTCGTCAGACAGATCACGTTTGACGGGTCAGACACCTCGCCCGCAACCACGGAGCGAACCGCCCAGCAGGTGGTCTCACCCGGCAGAATGCGACCATTCGCATAGGTGGTCTTGTTGGCCGGCGCCGAGCTGATGTTGACCAACGTGGACGGGGTTGGACCACGCATGATGATGTACGAGGTCGGCTGCGGAACGATCGGAGACCACGAGAGGTCGATCCGCGTGGCGGAGGTAGCCATCCCGGTCAGGTTCTGCGGGACCGGGGCTACCGCCTGCTCGGTCGAGCCCTCCAGCGGGGTGTCTGCCAAGCAGCCCGCGAGCGCGACGAACGCAATAATGATTGTTCTTAACAGGTGCTTAGCGGACATGTAGAACCTACCTTCTGCCGCGTGAAGCGACAAGTCAACCTTGATATGGGGGCGGTGTGGCGATGGTGACAAGGCGAAATTTGAATCGCATGTGGGCATGAACAATCCGCCCCAACCGGCCATCAAAGCCTCACAAGACGTGAGCGCTGCCTCGTCTTCGGCGGTCCCGAAACCTCGGAGCCCGACGTTGACTTCGCGATCCACTCAAGTCTACGTTCCACGTGGAGACGGCATGAGATTCCTAAATAAATCCTGGCTAATGGTCGCGTTGGCCGTCGGTGTTGGCACCGGGTCCATGACCTACGCCCAGGCGCCCGATCCATCCGCGGGTTCCGGTTCCGGTTCCGCATCGGCGACTGTGGAGGGTGAGGTTTCAGTCTCTGGAACCACGACGATCAAGCTGAGTGCCGCCGAGATGGCGACCCAGCTCGGTTCCTTGCAGACGCAGACCCGGGAAGACCTGCAGCACGTGCTGCACCTGCAGGCGCTCGCCCGCAAGGACAAGGATGTCATCAAGCTCAACTGCATCAACGACAAGCTGGTGCAGATGAAGGCGCAGATGAACATCTTCGACAACGCCTCGCAGTCGCTGACTGGCTCGCTGGGCAGTGCCGGTGAAGAGCGCCACTCGCTCTATGTCGAGGTCACGCTCGCAGGTGAGAACATCAAGCGCATTCGCTCCGAGGCGGATGTCTGCGCGGGCGAAGACATCCTGCGGCAGGAATCATCGTCGAGCTTCACCAGCCCCGACATCATCGATGATCCCACGACCTGGGATCCCGAGTGGGATCCCTCGGTTCCCGAGGTCGAACCTCCGATCTACGCGTCTCCGTACCGCTGAACCCACGCTGGATTGCGGCCGCTGTTGCTTCTGGCTGATCCAGTCTGGCAATCGCGCGGATGTGAGTTGATATGAAAATCGCGATGATCGGCACGGGCTATGTCGGCCTGGTCAGTGGCGCGGGCTTCGCTGACTTCGGTCACGAGGTCACCTGCGTCGATATCGACGCGGAGCGAATCGCGACGCTGCAGCGCGACGAGATCCCGTTCTACGAACCGGGCCTCGCGGAGCTGGTGAAGCGGAACGCGAGCCTGCGGCGGCTGAAGTTCACCACCAGCATCGGCGAAGCGGTGCGCGGCGCGCGGATCGTTATGATCGCCGTCGGGACGCCGTCGTCCAGCGACGGCGGCGCCGACCTGTCGTTCGTGTTCGAAGCGGCGCGCCAGCTCGCGGTGGCGATCGAGAGCTTCACGGTGATCGTCACGAAGAGCACCGTCCCGGTCGGCACCGCGGACAAGGTTCGCGAGCTGGTGTCGCAACACACCAAGCAGCCGTTCGCGGTCGCGTCGAATCCCGAGTTCCTCAAGGAGGGCGCGGCGGTCAACGACTTTCTGCGGCCGGACCGCGTCATCATCGGCGCGGAAGATCCGGCGGCGATCGAGCTGCTGACCGAGGTGTATCGCGGTGTGATGCGCACCGGCGACCGCATGCAGGTGATGGACATCCGGTCGGCGGAGCTGACCAAGTACGCTGCCAACGCCATGCTCGCGACGAGGATCTCGTTCATGAACGAGCTCGCACGCCTCGCCGAAGCTGTCGGTGCTGACATCGAAGCGATCCGGAAGGGTCTCGGATCCGACCCCCGGATCGGCAACAAGTTCCTGTTCGCAGGCGCGGGATTTGGCGGCTCGTGCTTCCCCAAAGATCTGCGCGCGCTCCGTCACACTGCGGCGCAGCTCGACGTCCCGATGACCGTGATCGATGCGGTCGAGCGATCCAACGAGCGACAGAAGCGCTTGCTCGGCGAGCGGCTCCTGGCGCACTTCGGCGGCACGCTTGCCACCAAGCGCATCGCGGTGTGGGGCCTGGCATTCAAGCCCGAGACAGATGATATCCGCGAGTCTCCTGCCCTCACGTTGATCGAGCAGATCCTCGCCGCCGGTGGCACCGTGGTCGGTTACGACCCCGCGGCGATGCCGAACATCCGGGCGCAGCTGAAGGACACCGTGACCCTCGCGGCCGAGCCGTACGAAGCTGCGACCGGTGCCGATGCCTTGGTGCTGGTCACCGAATGGCACGAGCTCCGGCATCCGGACTTCGCGCGGCTGAAGACCGTGATGCGGCAGCCCGTGCTGTTCGATGGTCGAAACCAGTGGTCGCCCAACGAGGCGCGCGCGGCTGGATTCACGTATCAGGGCATCGGACGCGGACCGAGCGCCTGAGCACAGTCGCACTCCCGATCGCGATTTGTAAGCTTCGGTATTCCGAAGACAAATCAGCCTGAACCTTGCGAGAAGAGTGGTCACTAACCTCCAATCGCTGTGTTGACTCAGGCGGAATCGGATGCGTACTATCACCGCCTTGCGAAGCCCTAGGAACCAGAAATGACTCGATTAATAGCAGCGTTGGGACTCCTTCTGGCGCTTGGTGGACGCAGTGCGGCACAGACTGCCGATGACCTGACGATCTCGGAGTTCGATCCAGGCTTCGCGGTCCGCCCCACCTCCTCGATCGAGGGTCCGGGCATCAAGATCGGGCAGGGCACGGTGCTTCATCCCGTGTTCGGTCTCGAGACTGGCGTGCTGTCCAACGTGTTCTACGAGGAGTCCGATACGCGGGCTGCTGGCGTGCTCCGCATGCTCGCGCAGATCGGCACCGCCTCGCTGTCGACCAAGCGGCTCAGTCCCGCGGCGTCGTCGGTCGAGGACGAAGAGGAGTCGGCACCCGAGCTGGGTTCGTTCCAGTATCGCGCGAACGTCCGGCTCGCCTACGATCTGCTGCTCTCGGGTAACGAGGTGGTCAGTGATACCGGTGGCCTCGGTGTCGGCGCGTTGTTCAAGGGCATGATCAATCCGATGGGACCGTGGTCGTTCGGGTTCGACGAGAACTTCACGCGCATGATCCGCGCGGCCAACTTCGAGACCGACGTCAACACGAATCGCGACATCAACCTGCTGCGGCTGTTCCTCCTGTGGCATCCACAGGATCGCTCGATTGCGGGATATCTCTATTACAACAACACGATTGACGTCTTCGAGCGCTCGGAGCAGAGCTTTGCCGATCGCTGGTCACACCGCCTCGGCATCCATCCAATGTGGCGCTGGCTGCCGCAGACCACGGTGTTCGCGGACATCTCGCAGTCGATCTCCACCGGCCTCGGCTCGGATGCGGATACCAAGGTCACCTCGTATCCGTTCACGGCCAAGGTCGGCATCTCGACCCTGCTCAGCCTGAAGACCACGCTGAATGTCGCCGCCGGGTACACCAACGGCTTCTACGAGTCCGGCCCGAACTTCTCGGCACCCACGTTCGAGGCGATGCTCGGCTATCGCTACTCGCCGCTCGGCCGGCTCGTCCTCAACTACGAGTACCAGCACGTCGATTCGATCAACGCGAACTTCTTTCGCGATCACGTGATCTCGCTGCGGCTCGCCCAGGGCTTCGCGCCGTTCGTGCTCATGGTTCAGCCCGAGGTCCACTTCCGGACCTACCGCGGGATCAGCCTGGTGAATGGCCCGAGCGAGCGCAGCGACACCATCTTCGCGGTCGTCGGCGGCATCCACTACAACTTCCGCGACTGGATGATGGCGACGCTCGACTACCGGTTCACGGCGGTCGAGACCGACTATCGCTACATGGTCGACGGCATGACCGACGATCCGGGCTACGCCCGCCACGAGCTCCTCGCCGGCTTCCGTGTGGCGATGTGATCCGTATCGGCGTCATCGGGGCTGGCGCCTGGGGACTCAATCACATCCGGGTCCTGGATCGCGAACCCGGTTGCACGCTCGGGCTGGTCGCCGATCCTGATCGCCAGGTTGCCGCGCGCGTTCATGCGCTGGCTCCCACGGCTCGCATCGTCGAGGACGCGGATCACCTGCTCGCGGACCCGTCGATCGACGCGGTCGTGATCGCGACACCCGCGCCAACCCACTTCGCGCTCGCTCGCGCCGCGCTGCGCGCCGGCAAGCACATCCTGGTCGAGAAGCCGGTCTCGATGTCGCTCGCCGAGGCGATCGACCTGGCGGCGCTGGCGCGCGAGACCCACAAGATCGGGATGGTCGGCCACCTGATGGTCTACCACCCGGCGGTCGTCCAGCTTCGAGAGCTGCTGACCTCGGGCGCGCTGGGCAAGCTGCACTATTTGCACAGCACGCGCGTGAACCTCGGCCGGCTGCGACGCGACGAGAGCACGCTGTGGAGCTTCGGGCCGCACGACCTGTCGATGATCGACTTCCTGCTGGCGCAGTCGCCACAGAGCGTCTCGGCGCGCGGCCAGCGCGTGCTGCAAGCGGGGATCGAAGATGTGGTGTTTCTCACTCTGCGCTACGCGACAGGTGAGCTCGCGCACGTCCATCTGTCGTGGCTGAGCCCGCGCAAGGAGCGCCGATTGACCATCGTGTGCTCCCAGAAAATGGTCGAGTTCGACGATGTCGCTGTCGACAAGCTCCGGATCTGCGATAAGGGTTACGACCGCGCGTCGAGCTTCACGCAATACGCGGAGTACCTGACGATTCGCGACGGCGACGTCTTCATTCCCCAGCTCTCGATGCAAGAACCTCTTCAACTCCAGCTGCAGCACTTCGTGGCTTGCATCCAGAGCGACAGCCAGCCGATCACGAGCCTCGAGAGCGGCGCGCGCGTGATCGCCATCCTCGAGGCCGCGCAGCGCTCGATCGAGCTCGATGGAGTGCCGGTCGAGCTCGGCCCGCTCGACTCGAGAATCCAGCACACGCACGTGCTGTCCTAACCCTGAGAGCCAATCATGGATGTCGACCAGTTACAGAACGAGCCGGAAGAAGAGCAGCTCTTCGCGTTCGACTTCCGTCGTTACTTCGCGGCGCTTCGGAAATACGTGTGGCTGGTCGTCGCGATCATGGCCCTCGCGATCACCGGCGCGGTCATCTACACGAATCGCCAGCCCGAGATCTATCAGGCGCAGGCGTCGGTCCAGATCGAGCCCAAGCTCCAGGATCTGCTCGGTCAGGGCCAGGAGATCATCAACTCGGGAATGGGCGGCACCACCGACTACTACAAGCAGCAGAAGCAGGTGCTTGGTAGCTATCGGCTGATCCGGCAGACCGTCGATCAGCACCGCCTGTACACGAAGATGCTGACCGAGGCCGAGCGTGGCGATCGCAAGCTCGACGATCAGATCGAGATCGCGACCAAGAAGCTGCGCAAGCAACTCGCCATCAAGTACCCGGATCAGAACCGGATCATGTACGTGACGGTTCGCGACGAGAACCCGGCACTCGCGGCGGAGATCGCGAATGCGCACATCAGCACCTACGTCGACTACTCGCGCGGCTTGCTGTCGATGGACACCAAGAAGGCGTCAGGCGCGCTGTCCACCGAGTTCGACGATGCGGAGACCAAGCTGCGCGAGGCCGAGGCCGCGCTCTACAAGTTTCAGAAGGACAACGACCTGCTCGCGGTGACGCTCGAGGAGCGCCAGAGCCTCGTGTCCTCGGGGATCACCGCGTACACGCTGAAGCTCAACGAAGCGCACGCGCGTCGCATCGAGCTGACCTCACGGCTCAACCAGATGAAGAAGGCATCGACCGAGGATGTGCTGAAGTCCCCGATCTTGCTGATCGGCGAGAACATGTCGTTCGATGCACTGCGCGCGCAGTACTACACCGAGCGCAACGTGTTCGTGCAACTCGAGAAGGAAGTTGGCCCGAAGAACGCGCAATACCAGATGCAGAAGGCCAAGCTGGAGGACCTGTACCAGGCGCTGCAGTCGGAGACCAAGCGCATGGTCGACGGGCTCAGCAAGCAGGTCGACGCGCAGGTCTCGACCGAGATCGGGTTCAAGGACGAGGTCGACCGCGCCACGAAGGCCGCGCTCGAGCTCGGTCCCAAGATCGTCGCCTACAACGAGCTGTTCCGGCAGAAGAAGAGCATCGAGGATCGCTACAACATCCTGCGCAGCCGACTGTCGACCAGCGAGCTGACGGACCGGATGTCTCGCAGCATCGACTCCAATGTTCGGCCGCTGGACCCCGCGCTCGTGCCGACAAAGACGGTGTCTCCGAACATGCGGGTGAACGTCGCCGGTGCAGCGGTGGCGTCGCTGCTGATCGGCCTGGGACTCGTGCTGCTCGTGGTGTTCCTCGACCGCTCGGTCAAGTCCGCTGCGGACGCGCAGCAGGCCGCGGGTCATCCTGTCCTGGGCGTCATCCCGATGCTCGAACAGTCCGAGCTCCCGGTCGAGAACGACCGGGCCCGAGACCTCTACGTCCACGAACACCCCACCTCGCGGATCGCAGAGTGCTGTCGCTCGTTGCGTACCAACATCCTGTTCTCCGCTGCTGACCGGCAGCTGAAGACGATCGTCGTGTCGAGCGCCAACCCGCGCGAGGGCAAGACGACCAGCGTGATCTATCTCGGCACCACGATGGCGCAGAGCGGGCAGCGCGTGCTGCTGATCGATACCGACATGCGCCGCCCGCGCCTCCACGCATCCGTTGGCGTGTCGCGCCAGACCGGGATCACGAACCTGATCGTCGGCGACATGGAGATCGACGACGTCATCAAGACCACCGACATCCCGAACCTGTTCGTGCTGCCGTGCGGGCCGTTGCCGCCGAACCCGGCCGAGATCCTGATGAGCCAGCGGTTCCAGGTCGTGCTGGCGGAGCTCGCGAAGCGCTTCGACCGCATCATCCTCGACTCGCCACCGCTCGGCGTGGTCACCGACGCGGTTGTGCTCTCGCAGCAGGCCGACGGCGTGATCTTGGTGGTCAAGGCCGGCAAGACATTGCGCGACGAGATCAAGCGGTCGGCGCGCCAGGTTCGTAGCGTGCGCGGCACGATCGTCGGCGTGATCGTCAACGCGATCGAGCCCGACAGCCGCAGCGGCTACTACTACTCCTACTACGGCTACAAAGAGGATCCGGAGACCACCGGGGCCCAGACGTAGCGCCGGCCAGGGTGGCCTACGGCGACGACAGCCAGCGTTCGAGCACGCGCCGATCGTCGACGCGCAGCGGCGTCGCTTCCTCGGGCGGCATATCTCCGTCGACCAGCACGCGCGCGCGGATCTCCGCGCGCAGCGCACGCCAGCGCCGGGCGCTCGAGAGATTGACGCCCGCATCGTCTGGACCGCCCGGCCGATGGCACCGCGCGCACGCACGCTCGAACACCGGCGCCACCTCGCGTTGCCAGCTCGCGTCGATCGCCGCCCCGGTCGTGTAGCGCACGAGCTCGGGGTCCGAGATCCAGACGTCACCGGACGGCGTGCCGAAGATCTGCGCGTTTGCGCTGATCGTCACCAGCGTGTGCCGGAGCTCGTTGCCGTCGTAGAGCTGCAGTGACGATCCGACGATCAGCCACAGGCCTGCACCAGCGGGCGCGATCTGCCGCACCGGCTCGGATGCCGCGACCTGGTTCAGCACGCCGGCCGTCTCGACGAACGCACGTATGCCGTCGAACACGACGAGGCGTGGCGCTGCACCTTCTGGATCGAGGAACGCGATCCGCTCGGGCGCGCGCACCGCAAACATCGCCACGGTGCCAGCTTCGAGGTCCATCAGCGCGACATCGTCGACGCCTGCGATCGCCACCTTGTGGCGGGCTGCCGCGACCAGGCGACCCGGTGCGCGCGTGAATCGCTTGACGTGGCTGCCGTCGGCAGATGCGACGGTGCCGGCTTGCATCCCGGCAACAAAGGCCGGTCCCGCGGCCGCGATCGCCAGCACGTGCTCGTCGGCGATCCCGAAGTGAGCGCCGACCGGCTCGGGATCCCCCTCCGGGACGACCCGAAGGAGCTGACCGTTTGACACCGCCACGACCCAGGCGCCGGCGCGGTCCGGGAGCGTGATCGCCATCGGGCTCGCCCACGACCCCGGAACCCGGTGTATGACCTGCCCGTCGCGAATGATCGACACCAGGTCCCGCGAGAACACGAACACGTCCTCGCCGAGCTCAAGCACGCCCACGTTCGCCGCGACCGGAAGCCGATCGGATTGGACGACCGTGCGATGGGAAGC
Organism: Kofleriaceae bacterium; assembly: GCA_037720695.1. Lineage (GTDB taxonomy): Bacteria > Myxococcota_A > Polyangia > Haliangiales > Haliangiaceae > JABFXX01. Next base: position 22,158 of record JBBJLY010000007.1, read on the forward strand.
GTCAGTGCTCGCGCACGCGACCACCATCGCGAGCGCGAGCCTTGTCACACGAGCATCTCCTTGACGACCTCGCCATCGCGCAGATACCTGCGTGGATCGATCTTGAACGCGCCGAGGAACGTGGCGAGGACATCGGGCGGCGCGATCGGTCGCGGCCCGCCGCTGAACATCACCGCGTTGGTGGGCAGCAGCTGATCGATGTCGGTCTTGCCGAACTCGCGACCGCCGCGAAACCTGGGAGAGATCACGAGCGCGGAGTTGTTGGGATAGTGGTCCCGACCCCCTGCCAGGTTGACCTGGGGCGTCCGGCAGAAGTCGCTGACCACGAGGAGGTGCGTGTGCTCGGACAGCTTTGCGCCGATCCGCGTCGGGTGCGGCGTGACGTCGAGTTGCTTCACGAGGGTCGCGATCACGCCGAACAGGTCCTGCAGCGTCGACGCGTGCTGGCGATATCCGGAGTCATGCGTGTCGAGGCCGCCCAGCCCGAACGACACGCAGCGGACGAGGTTGCGCGAGAACGCCTCGACCGCGAACGCCGCACTCAGCGCGCCGTCAGCGTGCGATCGAGAGCGATAGTCGAACGCCGGATACTTGGCCTGCAGCTGCTTCGCGCCGAACGCCTGCTTGAAGTCCGCGGCGAGGAGCGTGGGCAGCGTTGCATGCTGGCTGGCGAGCTGGTCGAAGGTCTGCGGGTAGCGCGACGTCTCGCCGAGCCGGCGGGTCTCGGCGGCGAGCACCGCCGTGATGTCGTCGCGATCCTCGTTCAGCAAGTACTGGTCGGTGCGCTCGAGCACCTTCGTGATCTCCTCGATGCGATTGATGCGCATCGGGATCACCCGACGATCCAGCTGATCGCCGACGAACGACGACGGGTAGTGCACCGCAACGTCCGGGATCATCTGGCCCGTGCCGAGCTCGTTCGCCAGCATGACGTCGATGCTGGACGCCGGGATGATACCACCCGCGCGGTGGCGGCCCGTGACCGAGAACGTGGTGCCGTCATCGTGGCTGACCGTGTTCATCGCGATCCCGTTGATGATCGTCAGGCGGTCTCGCAGATCGTAGAGGTCACCGATCGCGGGCCCGAGGCGCAGCGAGGTGTTGCCGGGCGCGAGCGGCTCGAACGTGGAGACGCTGCCGTCGAGGCGCGCGGCCTTCCAGTGGGTGATCCGACCTGGGTCGGTGTTCAAGCTGGAGGCGGGCTCGACGAGTCCACGGCGCTCGTTGCGCGGATCAGACCACAGCGTGACGTCCCAGCCACCCGCCGCGTGCACGAGGACGAAGAACTGATCCGCAGGTGCCGCGGAACCGCCGGCGAACAGCGGACTCCCGAACGTCAGGGCCGCCGCTCCGCCACCGAGTAGCTTCAGCATCGAGCGTCGGTTCATCAATAAAGCTCCGTCTCGGGGTGGACGACGAGCGCCGAGCAGATTGCCGCCCACGCCATCTGGTCGGCGTCGAGCCGACCACGATCGGGGTGGCGCGAGGCGACCCGCTGGTACAGCTCGAAGAATCGTTCGCGCCGGTCGGAGGGCGCGAGCGCGGCGGGATAGCCGAGGAACGTCCGATGCAGGACGTCGAATCCCGGCTGGAACTCGTCCAGGGTCGCCTTCGCCTTGGGCTCGAACGCGAAGATCCGGCGTTCGGAGATCGGGCGCCGGCCGCGCAGATCGTGCTCCGCCGCGCGCATGCACAGCGCCTCGCCGAGCCGACCGATCGTCGCGAGCATCATCGTGTTGCTCTGCGTGGCCCTTGGAACATCGAGCTTGTAGTTCGGCAGCCCCAGCGCCGCGAGGTAGTCGTCCCAGTTATCGAACAGGTTCCAGCCGCGGGCCTTGAGCCGCAGCTCGTCGGGCGCGAGGTTGCCGAACCACACCAGGTAGCCGCGGAGAAACGCCTCCGGGGGCACCATCCGGCGGGCGCTCTTGCGCGAGGTGTCGAGCGAGAAGTCGTGATGCTCGGGGAGCGGCGTCGTCGCGCTTGGCTCGATCGTGGACTTCGAGCCGCACGCGATCATCACCAGGCCTGGCACGAGCAGCGCCGCAACTCTCACGGCCCGCCTCGCTTGGGATCGCTGCGATCGCGGTATTGCGTCGAGGTCACCACGGCCTTGACCAGCGGGCGCATGCGATAGCCACTGTCGACGAAGATCTTCGCGAGCGCGGCCTTCCAGGCCCGGTCATCTGGTTCCAGCGATCGGCCGAGGAACGACTGGGCCACGTTCTGCACCACGCACGACGCGAACTCGGGAGAGTCGACGATCTCCTGGGCGAGGCCCGCAGGTCCAGCCTCGGCGTTGGTGGGGGACCCGTGCGCACCACGCAGCACCGCACTCTTTGCGCTGGTGAAGTCCGGGTCGTAGTAGGTCTTGCACTCGCCGCGCATCCGCTTGGGATCCGCGTTCGCGCAGCGCTGCGAGGCAGCCGGGAACTGCGCCGCGGGCAGATACGTCCAGTTCGATTCCTCGACGCGAGAGAAGAATGCAGCCATCGGCTCGAGCGCGCGGTGGCAGCTCGCGCAGCCCGGCCGCTTCGCGAGATCGGGCTCGGTCGATGGCACGAGCTTCGCCGCCGGTGCCTGAAAATCTCGGCACAGGAACGTCTGGTACAGCACGTGTGCCCGGGCGCGGCGCGTGCCGTACTTCATCAGGAACACCGGCATGGTCAGGAGTCCTGCCGCGTGCTTGCCGCGGTCGGCGACCGCGGTCCAGGCGGTCACGTCGTGGGGCAACAGCTTGGCAGGCACGGCCGCAGGATCGAACAGCGGCTCCGGCTGCGAATAGCCGAGCTCGAGGCCTGGCCCACAGCACGTGGTGCTCGCCAGGCCGCGATAGAACTGCGCGAGCGGTCCGTTGATCACGGTGCCCCGGCTCGTCAGCAGCTCGCGGACATCCCGGTCTTCGGCGAACGTGCGCTCGAGAAATTTTCCGGCCTCCTCGCCCCACCACTGCCGGATCCATGCGCTTGCCTGGCGAGGTGCCGTGGTGAATGGCGTGGTCAGCCCGAGCGGCGCCTGGTTCGCGATCACGAACCCGGTCGGCATCACGGGCAGGCAGCGCTCGAGTCCCACGCCGCAGCCACAGTCGGCGCTGTTGACGAACCCGGACTGGGTAAGACACGAGATCGGTTGCCCGGCATTGGCCTTCGCGAACGCGCTGTCACTCGGGATCCGTCGCTTGCGGCTCTGCGGGATCGGATCACTCTTGTTGACGGCGGTGCGACCAGAGACGTACACGCGACCGCTGTCTGCGGCCTGCGCCTCCTCGCGACACACGCGGACGGTGGTCGTCGGGGTCGAGCCGTCCGCGTCGACGAATTGCCGCAGCTGGAGCGTGAAGCCGGGATGGGTCTGCTCCCACGCCGGGCCCGCGCGGTCCTTGGGATCACGCTCGCGGTAATCGCCGTAGAGCCACCATGGCTTGACCTCGACGGTGCGCGCATCGAGCAGCGCCTGGGTCACGGCCTTGGCCCCGGTCGCGCCGCCGCGAGCGCGCGAGTTGAGATCCGCCTCGTCGCCCGTGAAGCAGATGTCGCCGTCGATGTCGGCGAGCTTTCGCCGCTGACCGACGCGGTAGTAGATGTCGACCGGTGCGTTGTCGGGTCCGAGGATCCGCGCGCGATACAACATCGCCGAGCTCGGCGCGAACTGCACGGTCTGCGGCAACTCGAGCCGGAGCAGGTCCATGTACACGCGGCGCAACCGCTCGGCGTAGCTCGGGGTCGTGAGCTGCGCATCGACCCAGCGCTCGAGCTGAAACCCGGGCTGCTCGAGCTCGGTGATCTCCTGCAGCGTGGGAGGGCGCCCGAGCAGGTCGATCGACAGCGCACGAAACTGCCGGTAGTCCGGCAAGGCGGGGATCGCCGCTGAGTCCGTGATCGGGATCAACGCGAACGCCAGGATCGTTACTGCCGTGATCTTCATGGTGTCTGATCGCGTCGCGACGAGCGAACCCCAACCGCAGAGGGCAGCATACCGCCGTGAGGGTGAGGTGCAACCACAGCCCTGGACGTTCACCTTGCGGTTCGGAATTCGATACGCAACAGTCGCGGCGTGCAGGTCCTCGTCACGGGCGCAGCGGGCTTCATCGGTTCGCACACATGCGAGCGGCTGGTCGCGAACGGGCACCACGTGCTCGGCGTCGATTCGTTCGACTCGTACCTGTATCCCGCCGAGGTCAAGCGCGCCAACGCGGCCGAGCTCGCGCGCCTGCCGGCAGCTCGCTTCCGCCTCGTCACGGCAGACATCTGCGATCGCGTCGCGATGGCCTCGGTCCTCACGGGCGACCTCGATGTGGTCTGCCACCTCGCCGCGCTCGCCGGCGTGCGGCCCTCGCTGGTCGAGCCGCTGCGGTACCTGCGCACGAACATCGAGGGCACGGGCGTCATCATCGAGCGCATGCGCGAGGTCGGTCTGCAGCGACTGGTGTTCGCGTCGTCGAGCTCGGTCTACGGAGCCAAGGCCGGCAGCGATCTTCGCGCGGTCGCCGCGTTTCGTGAGGACGATACCTGCCTGACCCCCGCGTCGCCGTACGCCGCGACCAAGCGGATGAACGAGCTGCAGCTCTCGGCGTACCGAGACCTGTACGGGCTCGGCGTGTTCGCGCTGCGGTTCTTCACCGTCTACGGCCCACGCCAGCGCCCCGACATGGCGATTCCGAAGTTCACGCACGCGATCGCACGCGGTGCACCGATCACGCTGTATGGAGATGGCGAGTCGCGCCGCGACTACACGTTCATCGAGGACATCGTTTCCGGCACGGTCGCCGCGATCGAGCGGGTCGAGCCCGGCAGCTACGAGATCTTCAACCTCGGCGGAACTGCGACGATCTCGCTCAAGGATCTCGTCCACACGATCGAGCAGGTGGTCGGCAAGCAGGCCACGATCGAGTGGCAGCCCGATCAGCCCGGCGATGTTCCCGTGACCTACGCGAACATCGATCGCGCACGCGCGAGGCTCGACTATGCCCCCACCACGCGGCCCGATGCAGGGCTCCAGCGCTACTGGGAATGGCTGCAGTCCGCCCGCGCAGCGAGTTAGCGAACCTGGCTGCGAAACCTGCAGGACGAGCTGCGTGTCTCGCAGGCGCAATCCGGATTTTCATACGATGTAACAACGGGTTAGACGTGGCACGAAGGGTGTATTAGCCATCCTCATCGAAGCCTGTTGGGCTTCAGTCAAGGAGCACCCGCCATGTTGAACCTCAAAGCGATTCTCACCACCCTCGTCCTCGGCTCGTCGTCCGCTGCGATGGCCAACCCGACCGTCCAGGTCAGTGCAGAAGCCTCGTTCCGCATCGGCACGCCCTCGAGCCAGACGGTCATTCGTGACCACCGCTACGACCGCCCGGTCTACACCACGCAGTGGACGCGCACCGAAGACCGTCACCGCTACGGCGGCTGGAACCAGCCCGACTACGCGCAGCCGGTCAACGTCAAGCTCAACTCGGACTCCAGCGAGTACACAGGTCCCGTGTTCAACCGCGCTCGCGGCTTCGGCTGGTCGGCGCTCACCGAGCCGACGCGCATCGAGATGAACCGCCAGATCATCCGCCTCAATGGCCAGTTTGGTGGGCTCATGTTGCAGCAGGTCTCGGGCAACTCGCAGATCAAGATGGTCAAGATCCGGTTCGCGAATGGTCTCCCCGACCAGACGATCACGCTGAACCAGGCCCTGAGCCGCGCGAGCTCAAATCTGATGTTGAACGTTCAGCACCAGCCGATCGAGTACATCGTGGTCTACGGCACGTCGAACGCAGGCTCGACCTACCGCATGCTCGGTGCCTGATCCCCGCGCTCCGTACGCCCACCCGCCGCGAAATTGCGCGGCGGGTTTCGTGTCATTGGCGCGATTGGCGTGTCATTCGATCGTCGTCGCGCCACGCACCGTGATGCCGCTGGCGAACGAGCTCGAGACCGAGAGCGGCAGCAGCGGATTGCTCGTGATCGTCAGGTTGTTGCCGACCTCGCCGAACGCGCCGAGCCCGGTGAACCGCGCCAGCTGGGCGTTGTTGGCAATCGTCATGTCGCCGAACACCACCTCGAGCTGCTCGAGGCCGGTGAAGTTGCGCAGCGCATCGGCCTTGGTGACGAGCAGCGAGCCGCCGATCGAGGACAGCGAGCCGAGGCCCGCGAGGCTCGCGAGCTGCGTCGTACCGTTGATCGTCAGGCCCTCGCCGTTCGAGGACAGCAAGCCGAGCCCGAGCGTCGTCAGCCTCGGCAGTGTGACGAGCTCGATCCTGCCGCTGGTCAGCACGAGCGCCGGCATGTCGACGGTCACCAGCGACGTGTTGTTCGTGAGGAGCACGTGCGATGCGGTGATCAGGTTCGGTGCGCTGATCGAGGTCAGCGCCGCGTTGGTCTGGACCTGGATGAAGTCGCCGAGCGTGAGCAGTGCCGGCAGCTCGATCGCGGTCAGCGCGGGATTCGTGGTGATGATGAGGCGCGAGTCGACCTTCTGTAGCCCGACCAGATCGAGCTGCGCGAGCGCCGGGTTCGCGTTGATCTCGAGCAGGTGGACCGAGCGCAGGTTGGCGAGCGCGGCGGTCGACACCAGGCTGCGATTGCCGCGGATCAGCACGTTGCGCTGCGCGGTGGTCAGGCTGTCGAGCCCGGCGAGGCTGGCGAGCGAGCCGTTGTTCGCGATCGTGAGCACCGGGTCGAGATCGATGAACGTCTCGAGGCCCCGCAGATCGACGAGGCCGTCATTGCCGATGATCGAGATCTGCGCCGCCCGCCGGAGCTTGCCGACCGCCGCGAGGTCGGTGATCAGCGGATTGCCCTGCAGCAGATAGGTCTGGCCGACGTCGCGCAGGCTCGCGAGCCCGTCGAGCGAGGTCAGCTCGGAGTTGCCGGCGATCACGACATCGCCGGTGACGATGGCGAGATCGGCGAGCGTGTCGAGCGCACCCAGATCCGACCCGGCGATCAACAAGTCGCCGTTGATGCAGTTGACGCCCGCGAGCGCGTCCGCGTCGGCGGCGGTTCGCACCGTCTGCGTGCCGACCACGATCGTGCCGCCCGTGCACGCGACCTCGCTGCCGCTGTCGTTGCACAGGTACTCGGTGTCGGCGATCTCGCCGTCCTCGAGCTCTCGGTTGTTGTTGGTGTCGACGCCGGTGTGAATCGCGAGCCCGCCCTCGAGGCAGTTCGCGCCTTCGGGCTCGAGGTCCACCCGGACCAGGCTACTCGTGCGGCTGCCGCACGCCACCACCACGCAAGCGGTCAGCAGGATCTTCGAGAGCGTCGAGGGCATCGTCGCAGGATGACAGCTGGCACCCCGCGGCGGGACAGATCTTCGCTCACCGCTACTGGCGGGCGCAGCCGCTCAGTTGCTTCGTCAGCCGCGCCGACAGCGCCTCGCGGGTCTCGAGCGGACTGATGCGCAGGTCCTGCACGGAGAGCTCCGACCACTTGAAGAACTCACAAGCCGTCACCGGCGCCCCCCCGAGGCTCCCGATCTCGACCTTGCGCGTGCCGACATCGACCCCGACCAGATCGCTGTCGAACATGGCCGCGAACATCAGCTCGCCGTGCCCGGTGTGATCGACGACACGGATCTCGCCCAGCTTGCCAGGACACCGCAGGTCCCGAGCCAGCGGCCCGTCGCACCGCGCCGCGTGCCCGCGTGCGAGCGCGAGGGTGGTCGCCACGATATCGAGCGAGGACGTCACGCCGCTCGGTGGAGGTGACAGCGCCGGGGTGACCACGAGCGGCACGTTGAGGTGCTGCGGCATCTTGGGCTCGTTCGGCAGCTGCACGCCGTGATCGGCGAACACGAACGTCACCGCGCCCGGCAGCCGTGCCTTGACCATCGCGACCAGCGCGGCGAGTTGCTCGTCGGCGGCGCGCAGCGAGCGATCGTACTGACCCGCCGCGCCCGCCGGCTGCGGATCGGGCAGCGCCGAGGCGCCGAACCGATAGTACGGCGGATGGCCGCCCGCGAGGTGCACGATCATGAACAGCGGGCGATCGGCCGCGCGCTGGTCGAGGAAGTCCTGGACCTCGGTCGTGACGTGCTGCGCGAGGTAGCTACGACGATACTGCGCCCAGCGATCCATCCGCGGCTTGCCGTCGAGCCGATCGCCGAACACCATCCGCATGAAGTACGCGCCGACCGACGCATCGCCGGACAGCCGCGTGCGCGAGAACTCGTCGAAGCCCTGCAGCCACGGCTGCAGCCCGCGATCCTCGAGCAGGTCGTGATAGACGTGAAACAGCGCGGTCTGGTAGCCGGCGTCGTGCAGCGAGGTGACGATGCCTGCCTGGTCCGAGGCGGCGCCTTGCGGCAACAGCGCCCGCGCGCTCGACAGCGGCACGGCGGTCTCGGGCACGAAGCGATCGAGGGTGTCGGTCAGCGACAGCATCTTCGCGTACGTGTTCTCCGTGCGCGTGCCGGTCGAGACATGCGAGCGCACGAGCGTGCCTTCGCCGGCGAGCCGCTCGAGGTTCGGCATCGTCGGTCGCGGATAGCCGTATGCGGAGACGTGATCGACCCGCATCGAATCGATCATGATCCACACGACGCTCGGGGCCTTGATCGCAGGCGCCGCTGCGCTCGCGCCGGTGACCGCGAGCGGCAGCAGCTGCAAGGCGGCCAGGACACCGCCTGCACCGTACGCGATCTGACGCCGGCGACCGACCGCGAGCATGCCCGCACCGACCATCACGACGGCGGCGACCGCGAGCGCGATCCACAGCAGATCGAACGCACCCCACACCAGCCAGCCTCCGCTGCGGGTGTCGGACAACCCGCGCAGCCAACGCGGCAACCACTGCAACAGCGCCGCGAGACCGCTCCAGCTCGCGAGCATGACGAGCGCCGGATGCACGCCGCGAACGCGCTGGCCACGCGCGGCGCGTCGCAACGCCACGACACCGAGCACGCTCGCGATGATCGCGGGAACGCCCATGCCGACCGCGGTGTACGGCAGCGGTGGCCAGCGGGTCGGCTTGACCACGACGACCACGGTGAACAACGCCTCCGTCAGCGCCCAGCCCGTGGTGATGACGGCCCAGGCGTGAAGCGTCCGCTCCTCCAGCCACGCGCGGCGATACTTGCGCAGCGCGAACCCGAGCGCTGCGCCGATCACGCTCCAGAACACGACCACTGATCCGACGTCGACCAGGCTGAACGCCACGCTCATGCCGCTGGTGATCGGGAGCAGCGAGTACGCGACCGCGATGCTCGCGAGATAGATCGCGATGCTCGCGGGACCGGGGCGCATGACCTTCGATTCGGCCGCATCGGCCGTGGCAGACATGGGGGATCCTTTTCATCGAACCGCACGACATGGAAGCCGCATGGCACCAAATTTCGGCAGGTTAGCGACGCTCCCGGCCGTGCGTGTTCGCACACGTGAACGTCACGCCAGAGGTGGGCCACCAACATCCAGACCGCCGAAGCACGCCCCGCAATGCAGCGATCATCCCACCCCAGAATGTGGTTTGCTCCGCAGCCGCCGACATGAACAAGACACGCTTGAAGGGGGGTTCGCTGAGCGGAACCTACCTCTGTACCGCCCCCGGTTCGACGCCCTTCGTGCGCAAGGAGGTGTCGCTCAGTGTCAACCGCGAGTACGGCTTTCAACGCTGGTACTCGCAACTCAAGCGCATGCAGCGGTACTCGATCTTGTTCCCGAAAGCGTTTCCGCGGCTGCTCACCTACGGCATGGAGGGTGACAGCGCGTACTTCGACATGGAGTACATCGAGGATGCAGTGACGGTGCAGGAGTTCCTGCTCGGCTGCACCGACGAGGCGAAAATCAACGCGCTGTTCGCATCGCTGATGGCGGTCGTCGGCAAGATGCACGAGACCAAGATCCCATCGACCGCGGCGCCGATCGACCTCTACATCTTCGAAGAGATCGAACAAAAGATGCGCGCATGTGAGGACAACGCCCGCTTCCAGGCGTTCGCGTCTCGTCCTGCGATCTACTTCAACGGCAAGAAGGTGTCGTCGCTGCGCTCGATGCTTCCAGCATTCAAGGAGATCGCTCGGTCGACCTACCGCAATACAGTCGAGACGTTCTCCCACGGCAACCTGACGCTCGAGAACATTCTGTATCAACCGAGCACCAACACGATCACGCTGATCGATCCGTACGAAGAGAACGTGATCGACTCGAGCCTCGCGGACTTCTCGCAGGTGCTGCAGTCGTGCAATAGCCTCTACGAGCTGTACAATGCTGCGACACCGACCATCGCGGAGGATCGGGTCGACGTGACGATTCCTCGCCATCGCGGACTCGAGTACTTCAACGAGGTGTTCTGGAGTTTCCTGCGCGAGAATTACACCGCCGAGGACATCACGGTGATCCGGCTGCTCGAGGTTTCGCAGTACGCCCGGATGCTGCCGTTCAAGATGGCGATCGACGAGGATAAGATGTTGGTGTTCTACGCGCTTGGCTCGTCGCTGTTTGACGAGCTGCGCAAGGACTGGGCTCAAGGAGATGCACGATGACAGCAGTCACGGTTCCCAATGAATGGGTGATGGAGACCCATCTCCCCGTTCGGTTCACGATCAAGAATTCGCCCGGACTCCTCACCAAGCAGAATCGCGATCTTCTGGAGTTCGGCTCTCAGGGTCCGACGGCCCGACGCTTCGTCGTCATCGATCGCCACATCTGTCAGTTCTACCTGCCGCAGGTCATCGAATACTTCCGCGCACACGGCGTCGAGGCCCACATCCTCGCGATCAACGCGACGGAGAATGACAAGAACCTCGAGTCCCTGCTCGAGATCCTGCGCGAGCTCGAGAAGTTCGGCATCCTCCGGCGCGACGAGCCGCTGATCGCGATCGGCGGCGGTGTTCTGCTGGACATCGCCGGCATGGCGGCGGGGATGTACCGGCGCGGCATCCCCTACATCCGGGTCCCGACGACACTTGTCGGCCTCGTCGATGCCAGCGTCGGCGCGAAGACCGGCATCAACTTCGAGAATCGCCGCAACCGCCTCGGCAGCTACTACCCGCCGATCGCCGCCTACCTCGACAAGGCGTTCCTGCGCACCTTGGAACCGGTCGAGATCAGCTCCGGGCTCGGCGAGATCCTGAAGATGGCCGTGGTCAAGGATGCGCGGCTGTTCAGCTTGCTCGAGGAATCGGGCCCCTCACTCGTCGAGAACAAGTTCGAGCACTCCGAGCATGCCGACGAGATCATCAATCGCGCCGTGATCGGGATGAAGGACGAGCTGCAGGACAACCTGTGGGAGAAGAACCTCGAGCGGTTCGTCGACTTTGGACACTCGTTCAGTCCGATCATCGAGATGCGCTCGATCAACGAGAAGGACCAAGTTCCGCTCACGCACGGTCAGGCAGTCGCTCTGGACGTGCTGTTCTCGTGCGTGCTGTCGACCGCGCGGAACCTGATGCCTCAGGCCGAGCTGATGCGCGTTGCGCGGGTTGCCAAATCCCTGGGGCTGCCGACCAACCACGCCCTGTTCAACGTGCCGCTGATCATCCTCGAGGCGCTGAAGGACACGATGAAGCACCGCAACGGTGCGCAGAACCTGCCGTTTCCAGTGAAGATCGGTGAGTCGGTGTTCGTGAACGACCTGTCCTACGAGGAGATCCAGAAGGCGGTGCCGATCCTCAAGAGCATCCGCTCGGACCTGCTGGCCGGAGCGGCATGAAGACTGCGATCGTCACGGGAGCCAGCCGCGGCGTCGGGCTGGCGGTGGCGGAGCGCTTGATTGCCAAGGGCTGGCAGATCGTCGGGCTCGCGCGCGATGTCGGACCGCTGCACCGCGCAAAGGAGCAGCTCGGAGAGCGGTTCTCGTTCGAGACGGTCGACCTGCGCGATGCGCAGAGTGTCCGTCAGGTGTTCGAGCGGATCGGCGCGCGGCTCGGGGTGTTCGAGCTCCTCGTCAACAATGCTGCGGTGTTCAAGATGAAGCCGTTCCGCGAATGCGACGATGCCGACATCGACGCGATGATCGATACCAATCTGAAGGGTCCACTCAGGTGCACGCTCGCGGCCCTCAAGTGGATGCGTGCTGGATCTCGCATCATCAATGTCGGTTCGGTTGCCGGGACACACGGTATCGAGAATCAGGCGATCTACTGTGCCAGCAAGTTTGGGCTCGAAGGGTTCGCGGATGCGCTCGGGCAGGAGGTCAAGATGTCCGGCATCGCGATCACGTCGATCTGTCCGGGCGGGATCGATACGCCCCTGTGGAACGCGAGCAATCCCTACCCTGGCGACCTCTCGCAGATCCTCCAGCCCGCCGACGTTGCGTCGCTCGTCGAGTACGTCGCCGAGCTTCCGCCACACGTGGTGCTCAAGCGAGCGGTAGTCTTTCCAACGAACGAGTGGCACTAGCCAGAAGGCACATCCCATGATCCTCGTCCTCACGATGGCCGGCCTCTATCAGCGCTTCGCGAACGAAGGCTACAAGCTCCCGAAGTACCTGCTGCCGTGGGGCGACAAGACCGTGCTCTCGGCGATCCTCACCGAGCTCCAGCGCGACCGCGGTTTCTCCGACGTATTCTTCGTCGCCAACCACCGCGACGAGAACTACATGCCGCACGTCAAGGCGATCATGCGGCTGCACGAGATTCCGGCAGAGCACCTGGTGTTGACGCACGACACCAAAGGCCAGGCTGCGACGGCGATGGTCGGGGTGGCCGCAATCGAATCGTCGAGCGTGCGGCAGGATCAGCCGGTCGCGTTCCACAACATCGACACCATCCTCTACAAGCGAAACGTCGAGGAGATGGCCCGCTCGCTCACGCAGGACGATGGCTACATCGACGTCTTCACGTCTCACAACTCCGGCTACAGCTACGTCCTGACCGACGAGAAGCGCAAGGTCATCGAGATCGCGGAGAAGATCGTCGTGTCCGATCTCGCGACCTCCGGCCTCTACGGGTTCAAGAGCGTCAAGACCGTCGCCGACAACTACGATGCGGCGCAGGACATCTACATCAGCGCGATCTACAAGCGAATGATCGGCAAGGGTCTCGCGATTCGCTGTGGCGACAAGCACCACGAGAGCGACACCGTCGTGCTCGGCACGCCCGTCGAGTACATGAACGCGGCGCTCGTGGCGCTCTAGGAGTCTGTAGGTCGTTAGGCCCGTTGCTGAGGTGCGGCGTTTTCCCGGCGTGCAGTCCCACGTGGGACTGGCGCTTCAGGTCGCTGCCGCGAGCCGGAGCCGCTGTGCTTTGGTCGCTCGCCAGAGCTTGAGCAGGTTGTGAGTGGCGCAGATGAGCAGCCACTCGCATCGATTCTTCCAGATTCCCCGGAAGGACATCTGGCGGATTCCTTGGCAGGCTTTGATCTGACCGAAGACGGGCTCGACGGTGGCTTTTCGTCGAGCGTAGGCAGCGTGTCCGCGAGGTGTTTCCAGGACCGCCCTCATCGCCTGTCGGGCGGGAGTTTTCCATTGGACGTGGACAGACTCCTCGTCGGGCCGGCCGTTGCGAAGATGGCCGCCGACGGCGATGAAGGGTTCGGTTCCCATCGCTTCGGCTGCAGCGACGTTGCTCGCAGAAAAATATCCGGAGTCGGCTGTCGTGCGTTCTGGCACCGCGCCACAGTTCTCGACGACGCGTCGAAGCATCGGCTCGAAATACTCTTGGTCCGGGCCCTGATTGCTGAGCGCGGCGGCAACGATGATCTGATGGTGTTCGTCGACGGCAATCTGACCGTTGTAGGCCTGCACGAAGCCGCCGTCGCGCACCATGATTCTGCTGTCCGGATCCGTGAAGTTGCGCTGCGCCTTGGGTTTGGGCGTGCCATCGGGTGTCTTCGCCGGCGTGTTACGCGGCAAATCGTCGTCGGCGGTGGGTGGTGGCAGGTCGTCATCGTCGTCGCGGTCGAGCTCTGCGGCTTGTTGATCGTGCTGCGCCGCAACGGTCATGAAGGTGCTCTGCTTCCGGGGCGAAGTGGTCGGATCTTCTGCCTTGGTGCGGAGCTCGTCGGCGAGCCGCTGCAGCTCCGCGGCACGTTTCTTCGCGGTCTCTTTCTTGAGCGCTTCGCGGACTTCGCGGATCTTCGCTCGTCGATCTTCACGACGACGAAGCTCTGCGGGTAGGTCGTGCTGCTGCTCGCCGACTCCGTACAGCTTGTCTTCCGCGGCATCCTCCGCTTCGGCTTGGTCGAAGTAGGATTGGATCTCCGCCGTCAGCCGAACATCCTCCTTCTCCATCCGGTCAAAGCTCATCGCTTTGTGCTTGCTCGCGTTCGCCTTCATTTTGGTTCCGTCGATGGCCACGTGGCCGAGCTTCACAAGACCGGCTGACATGCACTCCGCGAGCAGCTGCTGGAACAGGTTTCCAAGGGCTTCGCGGTGGGTCGCCCGAAACTCGTTGATCGACGTGAAGTGCGGATGCTCGCCGCCGGAAATCACTCGAAAGGCGACGTCTTGGTGGGTCGCTTTCTCGAGCTTTCTCGACGACGTCAGCCCGACGGCGTAGCCGTAGAGCAGCACCGCCGTCATCATCCGTGGCGAAAACGGACGCTCACCACGAGCATCCCGCCGCTGGATGACCTGCTCGATCTCGCTCAGGTCCAAGTCCTCGACCAGCTCGAGGACGAAGTACGCTAGGTGATCCTCAGGCAACCACTCGCTCGGCGACGGCGGCAACAGGTACGACTGACCGGGAGCGTACGGGCGGTAGGTCTTCACTAACCCATTCGATCAAAACCGGATCGATCTGTCGATCCGTAATCAACCATCTATGACCTACAGACTCCTAGGTCGCGAGCACGACGCAGCTGGTCGTGAACGGCCGGACGAGCCATCTCAGGCTGTCGCGGCGATTCTTCGCGGCATCGCCGAACGGCTTCAGTGCCCCGAGTAGCGAGCGCACCGCTCGACGCGGGCCGCGCTGCCAGAGCTCCGCACCATAGGTGGAATCGGCGACGACCTCACCGACCACGAGCCGGGTGCCCGGGAACAGCGCCGCCAGCTCCTCGGGGCTCGGGCGGAAGCCGGTATCGATGGGATCGGCGTGGAACGGATACGAGCGCGGCACGGTGACGATCACGAAGCCGCCGGGGGCGACCAGCGAACGCATCAGCCGCGCGAACTGACCCGGGTCGCGGACGTGCTCGAGGAGGTTGCTGCTAAGCGCCGCCCGGGGCTGACGCTCGCGGAGGCGGGCCTGGATCTGCGGGTCCGCGAGGTCGCCAGCGACGTCAACACCGGGAGCGTCCTTGAGGTCGGCGTGGATGATCTCGACGCCCTTGGCACGCAGCGGCGCGAAGATCTCGCGATCGATGTGCGGTTGCTTGCGCTCGCGAAATTCGGCGGTCGACGAGCCGATGTTGAGGAACGGGGAGATCGTCGCGATGGGGAGCGCGGCGAGCTGGTTGGCGATCCACGCGGCTTCGGTCGGTCGCATTGCTAGCTCCGGACAACCGAGGAGAACAAGTGCTGGTACTGCTCCACGATCCGGCGCGCGGCGTAGCGTTCCGCGCAGTTCGCGATGATCGCGGTGCGGTCGTACGAGGCGAGCTCGGCGAGCGCGGTCTCCATCGCGTCCGCGAATGCCGTGGCATCGATCGAAGGGGCGAGCCTGCCATTCATCCCGCCGATCACGATCTCGGAGTTGGCACCCGGACAATCCGTCAGCACGACCGGCGTCCCGCACGCGAGCGCTTCGAGCGCGGCATTCGGGAAGCCCTCGTAGCGCGACGACAGCACGAACAGATCCGCTGCGCGGACCTGCGGGATCGGGTTCGAGCTGAACCCGGTGAACGTCACCACATCGGCGAGCCCGAGCTGGATCGCCTGCGCTTCGAGCGCCACCCGATCTGGGCCCTCGCCGATGATCGTCAGGTGAAGTCCGGGGTGCCGTGCGCGCAGCTTCGCGATCGCCGGCAGCAGGATGTCGAAGCCCTTCTGCGGCGCGAGCCGGCCGACGCTGACCAGCGCGGGCGTACCGGGAAGGGTGCTGTTGCCGGCGCGGGCCACGGCCTCGAGATCCACGGGATTGCTGATCACGTGCAGGTTTCCGCTCGTGCCGATCAGCGCGCCCAGATCGTGCTTCATCGCGTGGCTCTGGCACACCACCGCATCCGCACGTTTGAGGTTCTGCTTCGACAGCCAGCGTGCGAAGCGGTGCTTGACCGGTGACTTCGCAACCAGCAGCGCGAAGTCCGTCGTGAAGTCGTTGGCCTGCCGCAACACGAGCCGGGTGCTCGCCGGGAAGGCAGGCGACGCAATGCCGAGCGTGAACGTCATGCGCAGCGTCCCGAACACCACATCGGGTTTGGTCTTGCGGATGAACTGGAGCGCGCGCAGCACCGGGTAGCGATCGCGCCGGCTCTTGCCACCGAGCACCTCGACCGGGATATCGGCGGGCAGCCGCTTGATGTAGTCGCCCTCGCCGTCGATCACCATCAGGCTCGGGACGAACTTGGTGCGGTCGATCGAGCACAGCAACTCGAACAGCACGCGATCAG
This sequence comes from Kofleriaceae bacterium, assembly GCA_037720695.1. GTDB lineage: Bacteria > Myxococcota_A > Polyangia > Haliangiales > Haliangiaceae > JABFXX01. Next base: position 38,566 of record JBBJLY010000007.1, read on the forward strand.
GTCCGCCTCGATCCAGCGCGGGGATCGCGAACAGCACGCGGATCCGGTTGTCGACCATGCCGGTCATCGACGGACTCCGATCTGGATCATCGGCGAATCTCACGGGCCTGCCAGGCGGCCTGCGCACGCTTGCGGCTCGCCCGGGCGAGCTTGATCCCGACGGGACCGAGCGTGATGAGCGCCCGCAACAACCACACCTTGGGGTTCTTGCGGGCGAGGCTCGGATAAGCCGCATAGCCGAAGTACACGCTGCGTCGCGCGGTCTCGCGATTGCCGTCGGACAGCGCGACCAGGCCGCGCAACGCGATGTCCTGCTCGATGAAGGCGCGGGCAAGCGCCTCGCGCTCGAGCCCGACCTTGGTCAAGGTCGCATCGGGGATGTTGAAGGTTGCGATGTACTGGTCGGTCAAGTGCTTGAGCGCGCCGGACTTGGACTCCTGCACGACCTGGCCAGAGCCGTGGATCCGGTACTCGAACAGCGGCGCGTCGATGACGTAGACCATGTCGGCGACGCCGAGCAGCTTCCACAGGAACCACTTGTCCGGATTCATCAGACGACCGCCGGAGTAGCCGCCGACCTCGTCGTGCATCGCCTTCGGATAACAGGTGGTCGCGAACGGCAGGGGCGTGCGCAGCAGCTCCAGCGACCGCTTCAAGATCTCGGGCGCGGGCATCGCGCGCACGGGATAGCCGACGGCTTTGGTCAGCTCGGGATCGATCGGCGCGTCACGCCACAGCTTTCGATCGGCCGGCATCTCGCCGGTCTGCGCGCCGTTGGAGTCGATCACGGTGGTGCCCGCGCCCCACACGGCGCGCTCGGCCAGCGGTCCCAGGGCGGCCTCCAGTCGGTCATACGCGGCGATCGCGCCGTCCTTCATCCGATCGTCGGACGACAGCAGCAGCATGCGACGGCCGCGCGCCAGCGACGCTGCCCGCTCGAGGTTCGCGGAGAACCCGACGTTGCAGGGATTGACCTCGAGTCGGATCCGCTCGTCGTCGCACGCGCGCACGACGTCGACCGAGGTATCGGTGCTGGCGTTGTCGGTCACCACGATCTCGACCTCGGGCGACGCCTGGTGCAACACGCTCTGGATCGTCTCGCCGATGTATCGCGCGTAGTTGTAGTTCGGGATCAACACCGATAGCGAGATCGCGGCTTGGTCGTTGGCTGGTATCGCTTGGGTCATGGCGCTCCTACGGTGGCGTCGGCGACGGCTCGCAGCCGCGGGACGAGCAGCGAGGTCACGCGCTCGCGCACCGTCCCGATCTTGGTCGACGTATCTCGCGACGCGGCATCGCGATCGCCATCGCCGCGCAAGGCAGCAGCTCGCTCGGCGAGCTTGTCGACCCAGTCCCTGTTCGCGGTCGGCCGGATCACCGGACTCGCAAACCCGAGCTCGTGGAACAGGCCTGTCATCTTGAACGACGCCCCCTCGACCGGGATCACCGGCGTGCCCATGATCATCGCGAGGATGCCGGTGTGCATCCGACTCGTGATCACGAAGTCGTATTGACCGAGTAACTGGCAGTAGCGATCGTGATCGAAGCCGCCGCCGGCGACCTTGATCTCGGGATAGCGCCGCGTCATCTCCTCGTAGAATGGGATCTCCGCCGGCATCTCGTTCGAGACCAGCTCGATCTTGAAGTCCTTGCCGCGCAGGACGCCGATCGCCGTGCGCCACTGATCAAGATAGCCGTTGGCCTCCGCCTCGGGAACATTGACCGCGATCGCGATCGTCCCGTTGCGCCGGGTCGGCTTGGTCGCCACCTCGGTGGTCAGCGCCAGATCCGGGGTGACCAGCACGTTGGCGGTCTTGCCACCCATCTCCTTGAACGCGCCGATGCTCTTCTCATCGCGGAAGCCGACCAGAGCCAGCGTCTCGTACACCCGCGGGATCAAGATCCGCATCGTCGGATCGGTGATGTCCATCGTGTGATTGACGATCGCCGTCGGCCGCCCCAGCTTCTGCGCCACGTGTGCGTCGAGCACGTGATAGAAGGCCGCGAGCGGCTCGCGAGGGAAGAACTCACCGGCCGGGTTCACGATCACCAGGCGGGCCCGCTGGCACGCGGCGAGCCGATTCCTGTACTCGTCGGCGTAGAGGCCCGCGCGGGCGGCAAGCCCGCGCAGGTTGATGAACTTGCGGACCTCCGTGAACCGCCCCGGCGCGGGGATGGTCTCGTCGAGCGTGATCTTCGCGCTGCCAAACGAGTCCGCCAGCGTGTCTGGGCCGGGGGCCAGCTTCGCGAGCTTGGTCGCGAGCGCATCGAATGCGGCGAACGGATCGCGCTCCGCAGCGAACTGGCGGAGCGTGTACTGACACAGGTGGCGCGGACGGCGCTCGATCAACCGGATCCGCGTGGCGGGGAACGCGCGATTGAGCATCGCCAACCAGGCTGCTGACAGCGCCTGATTGCCCTTGTTCAAGGTGCGCAGTCTGGTGATGAGAACGATCTCGTCGCGGTTAGGTTTCGGTTCAGTCATGGGGTCGCTGTTTTCATGCGTCGTTCGTTCGGAGGAACCAGTCGCCCGAGCGGCGGGTTCGGGTTTGGTTGTCTCGCCACCACGATGAACATCGGTAACAACACCCAGAGCAGGGTGAATCGCAGGCCCTGGTGCGCGAACGTGTAGATCAGAGGAGGCGCGAGCATGAGCGCGAGCATCAACGGCGCGCCCCGGATCGTCCGCCACAGGAACCGACCGAACAGGAACACCCCCACGATGCCGTAGCAGAACACCAGGGTCCCGGCCGAGGAGTGGATCTCCGATGCGCCGATGATCGTGGTCTCCTTGAACCTGTTGGTGAACCCTTCGCCGGCACCGAGTAACAGGTACTCCTTGTGCGCGGCGATCCGGTCGTAGCCGCGCTCCTCGAAGAACGTCAGGTGCGGCGTGCGATTCATCATCATCCGTTCCTGCGAGGTCTTCATGCTATCGGCGATCGGACCGCCGACGAGCAGGAGCAGGATCGCCGCCGCGCTGGCGAGGATGATGACGCGCAGGTTCGAGAACACGAGGAACACCACGAGCAGCGCGATGCCAGAGAGCGCAGAACGCGAGGCCGAGACGACGCCGAGGTACGCGCAGGCGCTGAGGCCAATCGCGCTGTACAGCGTGGCGAACTGGATCCGACGCTGCGCGATGCCGATGATGCACGCGGACAGCAGCGCGTAATAGCCGAGCTGGTTCGGGTTCGCGAAGTACAGCGTGCCGCGATAGGAGCTGGACCGCAGCACGAACGACGACGCGACCAGGAACAACGCGATCAGGAACACCACCCAGACAGTCAGTCGAAGGAAGTCGTTCCCGAACCGCTGGTACAGCACCAGCGCCACGAGCACGATGGTCGTATTGTAGATCTGATAGACAGGCATCAGCAGCATGCTCTCGGACATGCCGCCCAAACCATATTTGCCGAGGATCACCATCCAGCTGAAGTCGACCAGGCAGACCCAGAGGGTGAACCAGAGCAGCGGCTTGAACGAGACCGTCGCGTTGCGCGACAGCCGGCCGTTCCACCCATAGAGGACCACGGGAGCGAGCAGCAGGATCAGCACGTCACCAGGCTGCGGCAGCCCGGACTTGAACACGTAGAACGGCTGCGCGACCAGGTACACCGACCACACGAGCAGCGACGGCTTGCGAAGCAGCCGCCTCAGATCCTTGCTATGTGTCGGCGCCTGCGGCACGAGATCCGTGGTTAGTCGCCTGGTTCTCCTACCACGTTCAGGCGAACGGCTGTGATGGCTACGTGAGCGATCCCAACCCATTGGATAGTCAGGACAAGTCGGCAGATGCCGACCTGGTCGGCGAGCGCACACGGCGCGGTATCTCGTGGAATTTACTGGGAGCGCTGTTCACCAACGGGATGCGGGTCGTCGTCATCGCCGTGCTCGGGCGCGCGCTCGATTCGACCGACTTCGGGATCGTCGCCGCGGCGATCTCGGTGAACGCGATCCTGTACGCGATCCGCGATGTCGGCGTCGGCCAGGCCCTGATCCAGCGCAAGGAGCTGCTTCCCGGGCACCAGCGGACGGGGTTCGCGGTCTCGGTGTACCTCGGCCTCGGCTTCTCGCTGCTGCTGCTGCTCGGCGCGCCCGCGATCGGTGACCTCTACGGCATTCCCGAATCAGTCGATGTCATCCGCGTGCTCGGAGTGCTGTTCACGATCCGCGGACTGTCTGCGACCTCACGAATGCTGTGTCAGCGCGAGATGCGGTTTCGCACAATCGCCATCATCGATGCGGCTTCCTTCCTGGTCGGCTCGATCCTCAGCATGGTGCTCGCGGTGCTCGGGGCCGGACCGTGGGCGCTGGTGGCGGGCTATCTCGCGGAGGAGCTGATCCTGAGCGGGCTGTATCTCTACATCAACCCGCCCCTGGTCTCGCTCCGCATCGAGCCCGCACGGCTGCGCGAGCTGATGAGCTTCGGCGGTGGCCAGACGGTCGCGCAGATCGCGGGGATCCTCGCGACGTATGGCGACAACTTCGTGGTCGGCAACATGCTCGGCGCACGCGCGCTCGGCTTCTACACGCGCGCGTACGATCTCATCAAGTTTCCATCGACCGTGTTCGCAAGCATTGTCGGCAGCGTGCTGTTCCCGGCGTTCTCGCGACTTCAGGACGATCGCGAACGGCTTGCGCTGGGATTTCGGCGCGCCCTGTTCACCAACGCGCTCGTGCTGCTCCCCGCGAGCGCGCTGCTGTTCGTCCTCGCGCCCGAGGTGATCCGCGTCCTGCTCGGCGTGGGCTGGGACGAGGCCGTGCTGCCATTCCGGTTGCTGACGGTGACGATGCTGATGCGGACGACGCAGAAGCTGGGCGGGCTGGTCGCCTCGGCGGCCGGCGCCATCAACGGCGTCGCGCTCGCCTACACCGGCTACATGGTGCTGGTGATCGCCGGCGCCGCGATCTCGATCCAGTGGGGCATCGCCGGCGTCGCGGTGTCGACCGGGATCGCGATCACGCTCGTCAGCATCGCGTGTATCTACCTGACGATGCGGGTCTCCACGCTGACCATCGGCGCCGTGCTGGCCGCGCATGGGCCGGGGCTCGTACTCGCAGCCGTGACGGCGGCGATCGCCTGGCCGCTCGCGACCGCGTTGCGCGGGACGCTCGGGACGGCAGGCGTGCTCGCGGTGACGATGCTGGCGACGGTCATCGCGTGCTTGATCGGCGTCGCGATGCTGCTGCGCGCGGGTCGCGGCGATTCCGCGTGGCTGAAGAGCGAGCTGCTGCGACTGCGTGGCCGCCGCGCGAAGCGCTAGGCGAGCTCGTCTTCGAAGTCGAACGCCTTGAGGCCGAGCGGCATCAACATGGTCTGCGCGAGGATCTTGAGATCGAGCGCGAGGCTCCAGCGCTCGACGTACTTGATATCGATCGCGACGCGTTCCTTCCACGACACGACGTTGCGACCGACGACGACCGACAGCCCGGTGATGCCGGGGAGTGCGTTCAGCTTGCGCTCCTCGCCGGGCTCGTAGAGCGCGCGCTGGGTCGCCATGTCGGGGCGGGGACCGATCAGGCTCATGTCTCCGCGCAGCACGTTCCACAGCTGCGGCAGCTCGTCGAGCGCGCCGCGCAGGAACCGGCCGACGCGGGTGACGCGGGCGTCGCCGGGCTCGACGCGCGTCGAGCCGTCGGGGTTGTACTGGATCGGTGCCGGCTTCATGGTGCGGAACTTGAGGAGCTTGAACGTGCGGCCACCGCGCCCGAGCCGCTCCTGGACGTAGAACACCCCGCCCCGGCTGTCGACGTGGATCGCGGCGGCGATCGCGAGCATCACCGGCGCGCCGAGCACGAGGCCACCGCCGGCGAGCGTGACATCGAACGTCCGCTTCACGCGCTGCGCGAGACTCATGCGACCTCCACGAGCAGGCGGTCGTAGTGCGAATTGACGAGCGCGACCGAGCGCTCGATGTCGAACCGCTCGCGCGCCTCGATCGCGTTGGCGCGTCCGAGCTCGGCCCGCAGCGGCTCGTTCGCGGCGAGCGAGCGCATCGCGGTGGCGAGGGCGGCGGCATCGCGCACCGGCACGATGAGGCCATTCCTCGGCGGCACCACGACCTCGCGACAGCCGCAGACGTCGGTGGTGAGGAGCGGCTTGCCCATCGCGGCGCCCTCCATCAGGACGCGGGGCATGCCCTCGTGCCAGCTCGGCAGCGTGACGACATCGGACGCCGCGTACAGCGCGGTCATGTCGTCGCGGCGGCCAAGCAGCAGGATGCCATCGCGGCGCGCCTGCTCGAGGACCTCGGGGGCCAGTGCGTCGGCGCGCTGCTCGTCGGTGGGCCCCGCGATCGCGAGCCGGATGCGCGGGTCCTCGCGATGCGCGCGGACCGTGGCCTCGAACAGCTCGGGGAAGCCCTTCTCGCGGATCAGGCGCCCGGCCGACAGGAACAGCACGTCGTCGTCGGCGAGGCCGAGCTCGGCACGGACGGCCGCGCGCTGGGTCCGTGCCGCAGGTGCCGACGCATCGAAGCGCGCGAGCCGGATCCCGTTACCGATCACGACCAGGCGATCCTCGCGCACAGCGCGCGATGCGAGCAGCATGTCGCGATCCTCCTGCGACTGCGTGAACACGAGATCGCAGCCGATGCTCGCGATCCGCTCGAGCACGGCGTGCAGGAGGCGCTTCACCGGCGGGGTGTCGCGCGAGTACGCCATGCCATGCACGGTGTGAACGATGCGCGGCATCCGCGTCGCGGCGGCGACCACGCGACCGATCTGGCCGACCTTGATGTTGTGGGTGTGGACGATATCGTAGCGGTGCTCGCGGAAGTAGCGACCGAGCTGGACCGCACCGCGCAGATCGCTCGCGAGGTGGAGGCGGCGCTGCAGCAGAAGCGGCAACCAGGACATGCCGGCGTCGAGCGCGCGCGCGACGTTCGGCCCGTCGGGGGTGATCATCGTGATCTGCCAGCCGCGCGCGACCAGCGGCTCGCAGAACGGCAGCAGTGGCAGGATGCCGAGGTCTGACGAGCAGACGTGCGCCAGCCGGATCGCGGCCCCGGGCGACTTCATCGGGAGCGCCTCACTTGTCGACTGGACCACGCTTCTCGATCCTCAGCTCGTAGATGTGGCCCGCGTGCTCGAAGAACGCGGGGTACCGATCGTTGTCGGCGATCCGCAGCTGTGGAAACAGCTCGCGAAGTGGCTTGTCCGGATCCAGCCGACTGTCGGCCGGCCGGCGGCGGGCGTAGAACGTCGGCTCGCCCTCCTGCACGCGCGGCGTGACGTCGGGATAGGCGCGTGCGAACTCGAGCACGAGCTCCTCGATCGCGAGCCCGAGCTGCTCGCGGAGCTCGGCGATCAGCTCGTGGCCGGCGAACCGCAGCTCGCGCTGGCGATAGATCGGTCCCGCGTCGACCGCGTCGGCGGCCTCGAACAGCGTCACCGTGATCTGCTCGCGCCCCTCGAGGATCTGCCACGACAGCGGCGACCAGCCGCGGCCGCGCGGGAGATCGCTTGCGTGGACCACCAGGTTGTGCCGGAACCGTGCGCGCTCGACGGCCGGGATGATCCGCTCACAGCTGAGGTAGATCGCGACGTCGGCGTCGGGCGCGGCCGCGATCGAGTGCACGAGGGACGCCGCGTATCCCTCGGCCTCGAGGCGCGACACCAGTCGCTGGTTGCCCGGGACCGACCAGCTCGCCGGGTTGTCCGTCACGAGCACGAAGCGCGCCCTGGTCGTCATGACCGCAGCGTGTCGAGCACGGCCGAGATCACGTCGTCGACGTCGGCGTCGGTCATGCGGCTATAGATCGGCAGCGAGACCTCGCGCTTGAACTCGCGATAGGCCACGGGGAAGTCCTCCGGCTTGTAGCCGTAGGTGTCGCGGTAATAGGGCTGCGTGTGCAGCGGGATGAAGTGCACGCTGACACCGATGTTGCGCTTGCGCATGTCCTCGGCGAACCGATCGCGGCGGCTGCCATCGACGCGCAGCATGTAGAGGTGCCACGCGTGCTGGTTTCGGGCATCCCGCGCGGGGAGTTCGAGCCCGTCCTGCCCGCCAAACGCGGCGTCGTAGCGCTGGCCGATCTCGACCCGGCGCTTCCACATCCGCTCGAGCTTCTCGAGCTGGACGAGCCCGAGCGCCGAGGCCATGTCGGTGAGGTTGTACTTGTAGCCGGGCGCGACGACCTCGTACGACCACGAGCCTTCGGCGGTGTAGCGCTTCCACGCATCACGACTGATGCCGTGGAGGCTCATGATCCGGCAGCGATCCGCAGCCGCATCGTCGCTGGTCGTGATCATGCCGCCCTCGCCGGTCGACAGCGTCTTGGTCGCGTAGAACGAGAAGCAGGTGAAGCGCGACAGGTTGCCGATCATCCGGCCATCGAGGCGGGTTGGCAGTGCGTGCGCCGCGTCCTCGATCACGGGGATGTCTCCGGCGAGCGCGTGCAGCCCGTCGAGGTCACATGGCTCACCTGCGATGTGGACCGGGATGATCGCGGCGACCTGTTCGCGCGCGAGCGCCTCCGCGACCCGCTCGAGGTCGAGGTTCAGCGTGTCGGCGCGGACGTCGACGAACAGCGGATGCGCGCCGAAGTAGCGGATCACCTCCGCGGTCGCCGCGAACGTGTATGGCGTGGTCAGCACCTTGTCGCCAGCCTTGACCCCGACGGACTCGAGCGCGAGGTGCATCGCGGCGGTGCAGGAATTGACCGCGATCGCGTGCTTCGCGCCCACCCTCTTCGCGAACGCGGCCTCGAACTCGCGCGTGCGCGCGCCGGTGGTCAGCCACCCGGAGCGGATGACGTCGGCGACCGCCGTGACCTCGTCCTCGCTGGTGTCCGGAAGGGCGAACGGTAAGAAACTCGATCTCATCGGGGACTCGCTACTTCGGCGCTCGGGGCTACTCGGCGGAGACGATCGGCCAGCTCGGGGCGCTCTGGGATCCCACCAGCGATGATCGCGGAGCGCGGGGCTCGATGACCGCCACCACGGGCGCGACCGGCTGGTCAGCGGGGACCGCCGGTGCACCTTCGGGCCGATACTCTGGAACGAGGGTCTCCAGCGTCGCGCGGACGCGCTCGGAGCCGACGCGCGCGAGATCGAGCAGGCCGTCGACCGCGGAGGTCACGGCTTGCCACTCGTGCGCCTTGATCCGTCCCGTGAACACCTTCGGGTGCGTGGTCTTCTCCGCGTGCTCGGCGAGCGTCGACAGCTCCTCGACCAGCTTCTCGCCGGGGCGGACGCCCGCGAACTGGATCTCGATGTCCTCGTCGGGTCGCAGGCCCGACAGCTTGATGAGGTCGCGCGCGAGGTCGACGATGCGCACGGGCTCGCCCATATCGAGAATGAAGATCTCGCCGCCGCGACCCATTGCTCCGGCTTGGAGCACCAGCTGGCTGGCCTCGGGAATCGTCATGAAGTACCGACGCATATCCGGATGCGTCACGGTGACCGGGCCGCCGCGTGCGATCTGCTCGCGGAAGATCGGGATCACGCTGCCATTCGAGCCGAGCACGTTGCCGAACCGAACGGTCACGAACCGGGTCGTGGAGCGCTGCGACAGCGCCTGGAGATAGATCTCGGCGACGCGCTTGGTCGCGCCCATCACCGACGTTGGATTGACGGCCTTGTCGGTGGAGACCAGGACGAAGCGCGCGACGCCGAACTTGTGGGCGAGGTCGCCGATGTTGCGCGTGCCGCCGATGTTGTTCTTCACCGCTTCGCCGGGGTTCCACTCCATCATCGGCACGTGCTTGTGCGCGGCGGCGTGCACGACGAGCTCGGGCTTGTGGCGCTCGAACACGTGCGTCATCCGCGCGACATCGCAGACGTCGCCGATCACGGGCTCGATCGAGACCTCGGGATACGTCGCGAGCAACTCGCGGTGGATCTCGAACAGCGCGTTCTCGAACCGCTCGACCAGGATCAACCGGCGGGGCTGGAAGCGACAGATCTGGCGACACAGCTCGGAGCCGATGCTGCCGCCCGCGCCGGTCACCAGCACGACGCGATCCGAGATCGAATCACCGACGACATCCTCGTCGAGCTGAACCGGATCGCGGCCCAGGAGATCCTCGATCGCGACCTCGCGGATGCGGGACAGGTTGACGTTGCCGCCGACGATCTCGTAGACGCCGGGGATGATCTTGGTCTCGAGCTTCGCCTCGAGGCACATCTGCGTGATGCGCCGGATCTCGGCGCCGGACGCGTTCGCGATCGTGATCAGCACGCGCTCGATCCCGAGCCGGGCGGCGATCTCGGCCAGCTCGGTGGTCGCGCCGAGGACCGGGAGGCCCGCGATGCTGGTGCCGATCTTCAGCGGATTGTCGTCGAGGAAACCGGCGGGCTTGAGCCGCAGATCCGGCCGGCGCGCGATCTCGCGCAACACCATGACGCCCGCCTCGCCGGCGCCGATCAGCAACACGCGTCGGCGATCGCCGCCCGTGCCATCGCTCACGCGCGTCCGGACGTCGCGGCTCTCGCCGTGAAACCGCCACGCCGCGCGGATCCCGACCAGCCCGAGGAACACGAGCGCGAAGTCCATCGCCAGCACACCGAGCGGGATGTAGACGGCGGAGCTCGTCGTCATCGAGGGCAGCCCGAGGCGCAGGATCGCGAGCACGATGGTCGAGGCGGAGACCGCGATCATCACGCGCACCACGTCGTGCATGCTCATGTATCGCCACGCCATCCGCGGCACACCGAACAGCGCGAGGAAGCAGTACTGGATCAGGACGACAACCGGCCAGTCGATCAGGAACAGCTCGACGATCGACTGCGGCAACCGGAACTCGAACCGGAACAGGAACGCGAGCCAGTACGCGACTGACAACACCAGCAGATCGAGCGCGATCTGGAGGCTTCGCTTGATGAGGCGCGGCATGGTACGGGCAGTTAGTGAGAGGGACGTGAGCGAACGTTCACCTCCTGATATCACCAAGCGTCTTTCTCGTCACAACTGTCTGTTGTGCAACCCACGTACACCCGAGCGTGCTCACGCGCACACCCTCGATCCGGATTGGCGCAGCTGGATGACGGCTCTCCAAGCCTGGACAAAGCGCCGGCAGACTGTTTGGATGCGGAAGTTTCCGCTGGAATGAACACGAGTTCCACGCGAGACAACTCACCCCCACAGCCGATGCGCACCCTGGTCCTGATCGTCACCCTCCTCGCCTCGGCGTGTAGCGACAACCCTCCCGTCAACTATCCAACGGTCGCCCCGTTCGACGACACGAAGCTCGCGCTCGGTCCTGGAGACAAGATCGCACTGACGATCTTCTACGGCTCGAAGGAGACCAAGGCGACGTACAGCCTCGATGGGTCCGGGCAGATGGAGGTCCAGTTCATCGGCAGCGTGGCGGCAGGTGGCAAGAACGCGCGCTCGGTCCAGGAAGAGATCCAGAAGCGACTCGCCGATGGCTACCTGATCGATCCGGTGGTGTCGCTCACGATCCTCGAGATCAACTCGCTCAAGTGCTCCGTGTTTGGCCACGTCGCGAAGAGCGGCTCGGTCAAGTTCACGCCCGGCATGACGATCACGGAGGCGATCGCGCAGAGCGGCGGGTTCTCGCCGCTCGCTCGCAAGAACATGGTGCAGGTCACGCGCGTCTACGATGGCAAGAAGCAGACGTACAAGGTGCCCGTCGAGCTGATCGCCGAGGGCAAGCGACCTAATTTTCCGATGATGCCGGGCGACGAAGTGTTCGTGCCCGAGCGTGCATGGTAGCGCCGTGCGTCTGCGCGAGCGCGCGTCTGCGCTGTTCGGATGCGCCGCGGTGCTGGTCGCCGTGCTCGTGGTTGGCGGCGTGCTGCGGTGGACACAAGCCATCGTCGCCGCGCTCCTCGCGATCGCGCTGATCCCGAATCTGTGGTCGCGGCGCGTGCTGCACCGGGCGTCTCCGCTGATCAGCGTGCTCGGCATCGCGATCGGACTGTGCGCGATCCAGCTGTTGCCGCTGCCCGAAGGGCTGCTCGGCGCGCTCGACCCGACGGGAAACAGTCTGCGCGCGGATGGCGCCGCGTTGTTCGGCGTCGACCCATGGCAGGCGATCACGCTCGATGCGCCGGGCACGCTACGCGCGCTCGCGTTCTTCGTGATCCTGCTCGGCATCGCGGTGCTCGCGCTCAGGATGAGCGCCTCGGAGCGCGGGCGGTTCCAGGTGCTGGTCGCGGTCGGTGGCACGATCGCGCTGTGCGCGGTCGTCGTCGCCGTGCACGCCGTGTTCGACACCGACATGCTGTACGGCCTCTACGAGCCGGAGCAAGCGGCCCCGCTCGTGCTCGGGCCGCTGCTCAACTCGAACCATCTCGGCGGGTTGATGGCGATCGGCACCGTGCTCGGGATCGGGCTCGTCACCTACCAGCGTCAGCCCAGCTGGATGCGCGCGGGCTGGGTCGTCGTGATCATCGGGTGCGGATTGTTGACCGTCGCCACGCTGTCTCGCGGCGCGACGATCGCACTCGCCGCCGGCGCGATCGTCACGCTGGGGGTGCTGCTCGGCCAGCGGTTCGTGGCGACGACGGGCAGCCGGCGACGGCGGGCGCGGTTGCTCATGACCTCGGCGCCGCTCGGGATCGTCGCGACCTGCAGCGTGCTCGTCGTGATCTTGTTGAACTCCGGCGGTGTGGAGCGCGAGCTCGCTCGCACGTCGTTGCAGGAGATCGAGCAGCCGACCAGCAAGTACGCGGCGTGGAAGTCTGCCGTCCATCTGATCGACGAGGCGCCGCTCGTCGGTGTCGGGCGAGGCGGGTTCGAGCCCGCCTTCACGCGCGTCCATCCAGCCAGCGGCTTCGTCACGTTCTCTCACCTCGAGAACGAGTACGTGCAGGCCGTGGTCGACTGGGGCGTGATCGGCGCCGCGGCCCTCGGGCTCGCGATGCTATGGCTGGCCGTGGTCGCGGTCCGGCGCTGGCGTGAGGGGCCGCTCGCGGCCGCCGCGCTCGGCTGCTGCGTGGTGGTAGCGCTGCAGAGCAACTTCGATTTCGGGATCGAGATCCTCGGCGTCGCCATACCGATCACCGCGATCGCCGCGACCCTGACCTACGTGCCACTCCGAGAGTCGGAGCAGCGGCGCACCCTCGTGCTCGGGCGCGGACTCCGCCTCGCGCTGATCGCCGCACTCGCAGGTGCGGTCGCCCTCCTGATGTCCAGCGTGACCACGTCGATCGACGAGGATCACGTCGCTCTCGCGGATCGCACCGACGTCACCTTCGAGGAGCTCCAGGCCGTCGCCGAGCGCCATCCGCTCGACTACTACATCTATGCCCGGGCGGTGAACGGGCTCTCCCAGTCCTCCGATCAGCGCGCGATTCGACTCCTCAACCATGCGTTGCGGCTCCACCCGACCCACGGCGGACTGCACCGCATGGCCGGCCATCTGCTGCTCAAGAGCAAGCACTACGACCAGGCGGCCTTCGAGTACGCAGCTGCCTTGAGAGCGACCAAGGAGCCGCAGAAGCTGCTCGCCGAGATCGTCGAGCGGTTTCCGAAGGAGCATGCCGCCGCCGCCATCCCCCACGACTTCGCGAACCTCGACGTCGTGACCAAGACGTTGCGAGAGCTCGGCCATCCCGAGCTCGCCACGGGATGGCTTCGTCTCGTGCTCGTCGCGAACCCCAAGGACGTCCACGCCTGCGAGCTGCTCTACACGATCGCATTTCGTGAAGGTGACCTCGGCGCAGCCGAGGAGGCCGGCCGGAGCTGCGTCGAGATCGTCCCCGACCGCGCGACGCGGCTGTCGCTCGCGAAGGTGTTGCTGCGCAAGAAGAGCTACGCGGAGGTGCTCCGGCTGCTCGAGGATGTGGAGCTGTGGCCGGGCCGCATCGAGGACAAGCTGAGCGGCTGGTTCACGCTGTGCGACGCGCACGAAGGCATGCTCAACTGGGACGCTGCCAAGCGCTGCGTTCGCCACCTCGAGATCTCGGGATACGCCACCGCCGCGCATCGGGTGGAGATCACCAGGCGGCTCGAACGGATCGAGAAGGCCAAACGCGACGCTGCGCTGAAGCTTCCGGGTGCAGGCTCCAACATCCCCGGCATGCCGCTTCATCCCACCATCCTCGGAACCGGCTCCGGTTCGGGATCGGGATCGGGGAAATAGCGCTTGCGGGTTTCAGCAAGGTCGCGCTTCCGGATCTCGCGTAAGCTTTGGATCGTGAGCTTGCGAGTTGGGCTGGCCGTCACGATGAGCGCGTGCTCGTTCTCGCCGCCGGCGTTCATCCCCGATGCGGCGATCGACACGCCCGGCGAGACGATCTACGAGGAGCTTCCCCAGGGGCGCGTGACCCTCAATCTGATCGGGCTGTGGACGTTCGACGATCCGGACGGCAGTACGGCGGTCGCCGATACCGCGCCGAGTGGCGATCCCGTGGCGTTGACCGTGTTCGACGATGCCATCCACACGCCTCCGACGTTCGCCGGGGGCCGGGCCACGGTAGCCTCGCGTGGGCTGCTGTTCTCGGCGGACGGCACGCACCTGGCGCAGGACTGCAAGGACGCGAACGCGGTGACGCTCGAGGCGTGGGTCGCGCCCCGGGCGGCGTTCCAGGGCACGCTCCTGCAACCAACGTTCATCGCAGGACTCGCCGACAGCGTCACGCAGCGCGACGTCGTGTTGCTGCAGTCCGCCGGCCTGTGGTCAGCGCGTGTCCGGACGTCGGCTACGGAACCCGATGGCGATCCCGCGCTCTACTCGACCTCGATCGCGGTCGCGGCGGGCTGGACCCATCTCGCGGTCGTGGCCGATAACGACGAGCGCATCTTCTACGTCAACGGCGAGCGCGAGGCGATGAGCGCGCCGGGTCCCGGCACGATCGGCGCGACCTGGAACGCGGCGTTCGCGATGCACATCTTCGAGGAGCCGCAGCGCACGCGCGGGTGGACCGGCTCGATCTCGCTGGTCGCGCTCTACAACCGCGCGCTCACCACCGAAGAGATCCAGCAGAACACGCAAGCTGGTCCCGACGCGCCCTGAGCTGGTCGTCTCACTCGCGGTAGCTGGCGAGCCGCGCGAGCAGCCAGCGGCGATTCGGTGCACGCGTCGCCACTGGTTCGAGGATGCGCGCGGCGCTCGCACGATCGCCCGTGGCAGCTGCCAGTCCCGCTCTCGCAGCTCGCCCAGGTCGCGACGTAGGGCACGTGATACGCGGCATAGAAATCGAGCGGCATGGCATACGCTGCCGCGACGCTGGCGAGCGCCGCGGGATCTGCGATCGGCGCGGGAGGAATCACGCACGCGCCGGCGAAGAACCGGGCTCGCGCGCGGACCAGCGCGGCGAGCGTCGTGGGTGCGCCGTAGGCTGGTTGCCCCGGTGTGGCAGACGAGGCCAGCGTGTCGAGCTGTCCCGCGATCGCCTCGGCGCGATCCGGGTCGACGATGCCCGCGACGAACAGACACGCGCCGCGCTCGCGCGCTTCCGCATCAACACCACCCGCGAGACACGGCGCGACGATCGCGCGTGCGGCCTCGCGATCGCCATCGACAAGCACGAGCAAGCCGAGCGCGGCCCGGCGCAACGGCCGGCGCGTCGGACCCGCCCGCTCGAGCGAGCGCTGGTAAAGCGCGCGACCACGCACCCGATCTCCGGCGAGCGTCACCACCTTTGCGAGCCCGGCCAGCGTGTCCTCGCCTTCCGACAGCCGCAGCGCTTCTTCCGCGGCGGCGACCGCGTGATCGTAGTGGCCCGCCGCGGCGAGCGTGGTCGCGTAGACGCCGAGCGCGTCGGCCTCGCCGGGGAACGCATCGCGATACAGCGTGCCGATGCGGAGCGCCTCGGCTGGCTCGTCGAGGTAGAGCAGCACCGCCGCGTGGTGGTCGTAGATCCGGCCCCGCAGCGTTGGCGAGGGCTCGACCAGTAGCGCCTGATACTCGTCTCGCGCGAGCGTGTAATTTCCGGCGCGATAGTCGAGCTCGGCGGTCCAGAACGCGAGCTCGCGATCGCCGGTCGCACCGGCCGTTGCGAGTGCGGAGCGCGCTGCTTCCGGTCCTCGTTCCGCGAGCGCGAGCGCAGCCTCGAGCAGCGCGCGATCCTTGCTGCGCGCGCCGGTGTGCGCCGTGCGCGCTGCCAGGGCGGCGCGCATGCGATCGACGTCGGGCGCACCGCCGAACAGGATCGTGTACGCCAGCGCGCGAGGATGCTGGGGCGCGACCGCGAGCGCGGCCCGCAACGACGACAGCGCCTTGTCGTTGTAGAACACGTCGTACTCCTCGAGCGCGCGCTTGACGTACTCGTCGCCAGGCCGCGCGGGTGCGGCCGCCGGCTCGCGGCGTGACCAAAGATATGCGCCGGCGGCGAGCGCTGCCACCACGGTCACGCCGGCGACCACGAGTGGCCAGCGCCGAGCCGGGGGCGCGAACAGCCGCTGGCGCTGGGCGGCGATCGCGTCGCGGAACGTCTGCATCGTCGGGTACCGCTCGGCTGGTGCCTTCGCGAGCGCGCGGGTGATGATCTGCTCGACCGCGTTGGGCACGTGGTCCGGCAGCGGCGGTGGCGGATCGTTCGTGATCTGCTGGAACAGCGTGTCCATTGCGGCCGCGGTGTACGGCGGCTTTCCGGCGAGGATCTCGTGCGCGAGCACACCAACCGAGAACACCTCGCTGCGCTCGTCGGGAAACACGCCTTCGACCTGCTCGGGAGCCATGTAGAGCGGCGTGCCCAGCAGCTGCCCCGCATGCGTCCGGTAGCCCTCGATCTCGAGCTGTGACGGCTGCTGGCGAGGCGTCGCGGCAAGTGTCTCGGAGATCGAAGCGTCGCGTGCACCTGGTTCGCTCGCCATCGTCTCGTCGAGTGCGATCTGCGAGCTCGTGACGGCGGGCGGCAACCGGATGCCAGAGATCGGCGAGTCGCCATCGTCGCGCAGCTTCGCGAGACCGAAGTCGAGCACCTTGATGCCATCGGGCGTGACCATGATGTTCGCGGCCTTGATGTCGCGATGCAGGATCCCGCGCGCATGGGCCGCGACCAGCGCATCGGCGACGCCCTCGATCCAGCGCAGCGCGACCTCGAGCGTCGGCGGGCCATCCTTGCGCAACGCCTCCGACAGCGTGCGCCCCTCGACCAGCTCCATCACGAGCACATCGTTGCCCTCGTGAGTGAGGATGTCGAACAGCGTCACCACGCTCGCGTGCCGGATCGCGGCTGCCGCACGCGCCTCGCGGATCATCCGCGCGCGGCGCTCGACATCGCCGACCAGGTCCGACGGCAGGACCTTCAGCGCCACGTAGCGATCGAGTCGCTCGTCACGCGCGCGCCAGACCTCGCCCATCGCGCCGCGGCCGAGCTGCGAGATGAATCGGTACGGTCCGATCAGGTCGCCCGAGTCAGGCACGGATCGCAAGTCTACTGAACAAGCAGGCGGAGGAGCGCCTCGTTGAACGCCTTCGGGTCCTGCCACAGCGCGAAGTGCGAGACCTTCGCAAGCACGACCAGCTCGGCGTCGGGGATCAGCTTCGCC
Source organism: Kofleriaceae bacterium (assembly GCA_037720695.1). Classification (GTDB taxonomy): domain Bacteria; phylum Myxococcota_A; class Polyangia; order Haliangiales; family Haliangiaceae; genus JABFXX01. The sequence goes on from JBBJLY010000007.1 coordinate 55,976, forward strand.
ATCTCGGCGACGTGGTCCCGGCGGATCAGCTCGTCGTGGTCGCCGATCGCGACCACGGTCGGCGCGGCGATCGACCGCAGTTGCTCCTTCGTGAACCCGCCCTGCGACCGCCACAGCGGCATCAGCGACTCGACCACGGCCGGAAACGCCTTTGGATCTTTCGCGACCCGCCGGTAGTCGGCGCGGCATTTCGCCGAGTAGGCCGAGAACGTCTGCGTGGTGCCCTTGCGAGGCTTGCTGCCGCTGGAGTCGTAATTGGCGCCGAACACGAACAGCTTCGCGACGCGGTCCGGCGCCCGGATCGCGAGGTCGAGCGCGACCACGCCACCGTCCGACCAACCGACAAACGACGCGCGCGGGATCGCGAGGTGATCGAGCACTGCCACGACATCGCTCGCCATCACCTGGTACGATAGCTTCTGCTTCGACAGCGTGCTCCGCCCCTGACCGCGGCTGTCGATCGCGATCACCTGGAACCTGTCGGCCAGGACGGGCAGCTGGAACCCCCAATGATCCGCGTTGCCGAGCCCGCCGTGGAGCAGCACCACGGGCTCACCCTTGCCGTAGGTTGCCCAGTAGATGCTGGCATCACCGACGGCGAGCTGGCCGGTCGACGTCGGCTTCGGCATCGCCGGTGGCAGGGGTAGTGTCTGCCACCGCGGCTTTGCGTGCGCGATGCCCGACGCGCACACCAGCGCGACGAGCACCACGACGCGTTGCCACATCTCGTGAGTGTACCCCAAGGGCACTTGCTCGCCTGTCGGCTCGCTGGCGTAGCAGCCCGCCTCCTGGCTCGGTTTGGCTCAGTTGGGATGCAGGGCCAGCGCGACGGTGAACGACGCCTCCGCGGCACCGTCCTTGTCGTTCGGGATCGGGAACCGCCAGCTCGCCATCTGTCCGCGGATGCAGCCATCGACGCTGCGGGTCAGCCCGCTCGCCGACGGGTCTTGCACCGCGCCGTTCTCGCCGACCATGAACGCGATGTCGACCGTGCCTCCGAGACCGGCGTCGCCGGCGAGCCCGGTCTTGTAGCAGCGCTGCAGCCCGGCCATGTAGTTGCTCTTGATCTTCGCGAGCACGGTGTCGACGGTCAGCGTCGTCGTCGGCCCGTCCTTGCGCTGCGGACGGATCTCGATCCGGCCACGGTCCTGCTCGTCGGACTTCTTGACCTCGGTCACCTGCGTCGGATTCTTGATCACGGGCCCGTCGACGGTGCCGAGGCGCGAGCCGCTCGGCTCGCGAAACCCACCGCCGGGCTTGCCGATCGTCCCGTGGTCGCGAATGTGGTCGAGCTGCGCGCCGAGGTCTGCTCCCGGGCGGCGCCCGCGCATCTCGTCCGCGTTGCCGGTCTCGCCGTTGCCGGCGAGGATCTTCGCGAGGTATTCGGCATCGCGCTCCGTCATTCCCGGCTGCCGGCCCACGTTGGGTCTGCTCGGTCGCGACACGATCGGCGCCGGGGTCTGGACCTCGCTGACCGGCGTCGCGGCACCCGGCTCGCCGGGCGTGGGCTCGTCGAAGTCGGGCGCGGTGATCGTGTAGTTCGACTGCTCGTAGGCGACCGGGGAGGACGTCTCGGTCACCATGCCCGACTCGCGCTCGGTGACCCAGGCCCAGGTCGCGATCGCGCAGTGGGCGAGGATCGAGCCGCTGATGATCACCGCGAGCCGGCGGTCGACCCGGTCGCCCAGCGTGCCGCGCACCGACGCGGGGAGCCGCGGCCGCGGCGCCTTTGGCGGGGTCGCGATCTCCTGGAACAGGATCGTCGCGTCCCCGAGCTCGAGCCGACCGCGCGACCCGTGCGCCAGCGGAACCGTCCACACGCCGTCCACGCCAGGACCCACGCGCAGCTCGGTCTGGATCGCGTCACCTTGCGCCAGACGGCCCGCCATTCGCTCGGTCACCCGGAGCAGGAGTTGGCCCTGGTCGACCGCGAACAGCACGTGCTCGGACGGCACGCCATCGACGGGGACGGACAGGTTGCAGTGCAGCGAGTGGCCGAGCGTGACTGGGGCCACCGCCTGGAACACGCGCTCCTCGACCAGCGTCTGGCCGATCAGCACACCGACACGAACCGAGCGACGCGCGAAGGGAAGCGACATGCAGCTATCAACGCAAAACGCCTCCACTCGGTCTGAGGGAGGCGTTTCGCTGGAGCCCGGGATGGCTAGTCCGGAACCAGCTGCAGCGTGATCGCGAAGCTCGCCTCGGTCGGGTCGCCGTCCTTGTCCTTCGGGATCGGGAACCGCCAGCTGGTCATCAGCCCCTCGATGCAGGTGTCGACCTCGTTGGCGAAGCCCTTCGCGCCGCCCTTCACGGTGCGGCCCGTCTCGTTGATGGTGAGCGACAGGGTGACCTTGCCGCGTGCGCTGCCATCCTTGTTCAGGTAGGTCTTGTAGCAGCGCTTGAGGCCGGCCATGTAAGACGACTGGATCTTGGCCAGCACGATGTCGGGAGTCAGGGTCGACTCGTCGAACGACTGCTTGTCGCTGACCGAGATCCGGCCGGCCGGGCCCTTCTCGGCACCCTTGCCACCACCAGCGCTATCGATCCCGCCGGGACCACTGATCTTGGGCCCACCGCCGGTGCCGAGGCGCGGGTCGCCGTCGCCGCGCGAGCCACGGCCGGCGCCGCCGCCGATCGCGACCGTCTTGCCGCCCTCGCGGACGTCGTTGATCTGATCGCCGAGGTCGGCGCCCGGACGGCGCTTGCTCATATCGCCCTGGCTCGTCCCTTCGCCTTCGCCGACGAGCAGGTCGGCGTAGCGAGCCGCGTCGTCCTCGTTCATCGCGACCTGGTCGTTGTTGGTGCGGCCGCCACTGGAGTCACTCGACGGCTTGGACGGACCCTTGTCGGGCTCCTTGCCGGGCTCCTTGGCTGCGCTGCCTGCCGCAGATCCGGCCTCGACCGGAACCACCGGCGTCAGATCGATCGCGACCGTGTCTTGCTTGAACGCGATGTCGTAGGCGCGCTCGGCGATGCCTTCACGCTCGATGTCGCCGAACCACGCGATGACCACGATCGCGAAGTGCGCGATGATCGACGCGCCGAGGATCACCCACAGCCGCGGGTCGAATCGATCGGCGAACGTGCCGCGCACCGAGGCCGGTAGCATCGGCTTGGGCTGGCGCGGTGGCTCGGTGACAAACTGGAACAGGATCGTGAGATCGCCGAACGACAGCTTGCCGCGCGCGTTATCGGTGAGCGGGACCTGCCAGTAATCGCCGTGACTCTGCGCGCCGCGCGACTTGAGCGCGTCGAGCGTGTTGACCTGGCCTCCCGAGTCGGAGAGCCGGCCGTCCATCTTGTTGAGGAACCGCAGCGAGTAGCGGCCCTCGTCGAGCGCGAACAGCGTGAACTCGAGCGGCAGCCCCTCGATCGGGATCGAGAAGGTGTTCTTCATCGACTGCCCGATCGACACCGGGGTGCGCTCGCGGATCAGCCGCTCCTCGACGATCTTGCCGCCGAGCAACACACCGATGCGAAGGATTCGCTGGCGGGGAGCGGCTTGCTGCGCCGGGGTCTGGGCTCGTTGCTGGGCCGGCATCAGAACGGCGCTTTCTTCACGGTGGCGAGGATCAGCGGCATGAAGTCCTGCTTCAGACTCTCCCACTCGTAATCGATGTTCTTCGCGGTGAGCACGTAGACGACGCTCGGCCGCGGAACCTTGCCGCACACGGACACGATCGTATCGATCACCGTCACGGGCTTGCCGTTGATGTACTCGATATGAAACTTGCCCTGCTTCTTCTCGCCCTCGGCATCATCGGGACAACCCTCGGCGCGCACCGTTGCCGGAACGGCAATGGCGAGCGTGGCGAGCAGTGCGATGGATAGTCGCTTCATGGGTGTCTCCTCAGTATGACTGACGGCGCATCATTCGGTCGCTCGCTGTGGCCGTGCGGCCTCGGGAGCATGCCGGTCATTTCTTCTCGGACGCCTTCTTGTCGGCTTTTGCCTTCTTCTCGGCACGCTTGACCGCGCGATCGACATCCTTGAGCCGCCCCTCGTGGAGCTTGATGTCGACGCCCGGCATGTTCTTGTACTGGTCGAAGTAAGACTTGGCCGTGTTGAGCCGGAGCAGGGTGTCCTTGACGCCGGGGAATGGGTCGGTGTCGAGGTAGAGCAGGCCGAGGTTGTAGTAGGCCGGGCCGTAGCTACCGTTCGCCTGGAGTGCGCGCTTGTAGGCGGCCTCCGCGGTGCGGACGTACTGATCGCGCTCGCCGGCACCCTGCGGGTAGTCGGCGGAGCGGCCACGATATGCCGAGCCGAGCGACGTCAGCGTGATCGCGTCGACCCGTTTGAACTCCTTGGTCAGGCGCTCGAACGTCGCCTGCGCCTCGACGTACTGGCTGTTCTTCAGCTGGTGGACGCCGAGGTTGACGAGCGCACTCGCGTGGCTCGGGTTGAGCTCGACCGTCTTCTTGTACGCGAGCACCGCGCGCTCGGGCCGGTTGGTCTTGTCGTAGACCAGGCCGTAGACGTAGTAGACGTTCGCGTTGGCCTTCGCCGCCTCGCGCTTGAACAGATCGTCGAGCACCAGCTCCGACGTGTCGTAGAGCTTCTTGTGGTAGTAGGCGAACGCGATCATCGCGGCCGCATCGACGCTGGCACCATCGATCTGAAGGGCGAGCCGGGCTTCGCGAAGCGCGGTCTCCGGATCTGGCGTCGGCGCCGACAGCGCGGCCTTGGCCACGGTCAGGTGCTGGTCGACCTGGGTCTTGGCCTGGGCCGGATCGGGGTCGAGGTTCGGCGCGATGACCTGTGGGCCGGTCGGATCCGAGCCACCACCGTCGGGCAGGTTCGGATCGTTGGACCCACTGCCCCCGGCAGCTCCCGGGCCGCCGGGTCCGTTCGGGTCCCCGCCGGGATCGTTCATCCCTTGGCTCTGGCCCTGGCTGCCCGTGCCGCCACCGGGCGTGGTCTTGCCATCCTTGCCCTTGCCGCCGCACGCGGCCGCTGTGGCAAGACAGAGCAACACCATCCCGATTCGCCGGGTCATGGAGCTTTGAACGCGCGGGGTCGTCATTTGATCTCCTTCGTCACGGGGCTTCGGTTCCCTGGACGATCTCCTGGCGCAGGACCGTGAATTCCGCCGGGAACTCGCGGCCGAGGTTCTCGAGCGCGAGCCGGCTCCACTTGTTGGAGATGCCGCCCTTCTTCGAGAGGTCGACGACCTCTACCCACTGCCCCTTAGCCTCGTCGAGGAACTTCTTGACGTTGGCGTCGAGCTTGGACTGGTACGCCTCGATCATCGCGTCGTTCTTCGCAATTGGGGTCGGGATCGGGACTTCGCCGAGCTTGATCGCGTACTCGTACGAGATCATGCCGTACCGGACCTTTGCGGCCATCGTGTACTCGGCGACGCCATAAGGGTCGAGCGCGAGGTACTGGTCCTCGGCCTTTCGCTTGGCATCGGACATGGTCTTGGCCTGCGCCTCGAATTGCTTCACGCTGGTCGCCGCCTTCTTGATGGATGTCGGCTCCCAGTTCTTCGCGTAGTAATCCTCGGCCAGCTGCAGCTGCCACTCGCCGGCGAGCTTTGCGCCGCGGCTGTTCTTGGTCGAGCCGCGCGCCTTCCATGCCGCGATCGTCGCCTGGCCGGCCTTGGTGGCGGCCGCGGTCTGACCCTTGCGCTTGCGCAGGTTGCCCTCGTCGTAGAACGACTGGACGAAGTCGTCCTCGTTGCCGGCGTCCTTGCCGTACCGGGCGCGCCAGCGCTCGTGGGCGTCGACCATCGCGAGCACGTCGCCCGACTGGCGGTGGATGCCACCGATCGACCACAGCGCGCGATCCTGCTTGCGGCGATCCGGCTCGGCCGCGCCGTACTGCTTGTAGAGATCCACAGCCTTCTTGAAGTCGCGATTGAGCTCGCTCGCGAGCGCCGCGTTGTACAGCGCGTCGAGCCCGAGCTGCTCGAACGTCTTGGGCTGCTGGCCCGGCAGCGCCGGCGGCGGTGCCAGCTTCAGCGTCTTGGCCCGCTTCGCGATCGCCGACAGCTCGAGGTACGTCTTCACCGCGTTGGTGTAGTCGTAGGACTTCTGGTAGGTCGCGGCCTGGAGACCGAGCGCGTTCAGGTAGTACTTGCTCTCGCGAAAGCTCTTCGCCGGGTTGGCCGTGAACTCCTTGAACAGCGAGATCGCCGTCTTGGGCTTGTCTGCCTGCTGGTAGCTGATCGCGGCGTTGTAGAGCGCGGTCGGCAGATCCTTGTCGGTCGGCGGCGCGGTCTTGTAGAACCGATAGAACGCCTCGGCCGCCAGGGAGAACTGACCCTTCGCGTACAGCTCGTTCGCGCGCGAGAAGTTGAGCGACCGGTTCTGCTCGATCGCGAGCTCGATCGCCTTGGCATCGCCGCACTTCGCCGCGATGAACTTCTCGTTGGTGCGCTGGATCTCGTCGTACTTCGACTGCGCCTCGTAGATCGCGAGGATGCCGTCCTTGGCCTTCATCGCATCCGCGCTGCCGCAGAACTTGTCCATCACCTTGGTGAACCGCGCGATCGCGTCGTCGACATGGAGGTACGCGAGGCTGATCAGCGCTGCGTTGATGCCCTGGCTCGGCGCCGCCTGCGGATCGTTGACGATGTTCTGGTAGTTGTCGTACTCGGACTGGAGCTTGAGGTAGAGATCCGGAATGGTCTGCGGCTGCCACGGCTGTGGCAGCGCCTTCAGCTCGGCCGGCGTCGGGACCTTGAGCGCGGCGAGCTTGTTCTCGCTGACCTGGCGCTGGGCCTCGGCCTCGTACGACTGGACGACCGAGCGCGCGGCGTCGATGTAGAACGCGGTGCCGATGTCACGGTGGTCGCGAACCCACTTGTAGCTCTCGACCGCCTCCATGTAGCGCTCGCTGTAGTACAGCGCCTCGCCGGAGTTGTAGGTGAATTCGTAGACGTAGTCGGACTCGGCGTACGTCGTGGTGAACGTGCGGTAGAGCTCGATCGCCTTGTTGTACATCGCGAGGTACTCCTGCTTCTGCGCAGGGTCCTTGGCCTTCGCGAGCTCGTAGTCCTTGCGCATCTGCGTCGCTGCCGCGTGGGTGTTGCGGGCCGCGGCGTACAGGGCGCGCTCGGCGATCCGGCGCTGGTTGTCCATCGCCTCGCGGTCCTTCTCGTTCGCGACGAACCACGGCGTGCCGGGCGCGTATCGCGTGGCGAGCTCGGTGGCCGCGTTGTCGGCGGCGAACTTGTCACCCTTGAGCTCGAACACGTTGACGATCTCCTGGTGGACGACCGGGTTCTTCGGGTGGAGCTCCCACGGTGGGCCGATCGCGGTGCGATACGCATCGATCGACTGGTCCCACGCCTGGAGCTCGGCGAACGCGCGGCCCATCGCGACCCACACGTCGCGGACGTGCGGCTCGTTCTCGCGGCCCTTGTAGAACGCCCGGGCGCGCTCCATCGCCTTGTTGGGATCGCTGTTGGTCTCGCCTTCCCACGGATCGGTGAACGCGACCGAGATGTACTGGATCGATTCGTCGCGGAGCTCGAGCGCGGGAATGCCGCCCTGCGCCACGATCTGATCGTAGAGCTTCACGCTGGCGTCGAACCGCTCGATCGCGTTGGGCAGGTAGTCACGCTTGTAGTAGGCCCACGCGAGCTTGTAGAGCGACTCGGCGTAGAGCTTCGAGTCGTTGCCACCGTTGGCGACCTTCAGGTACGCGGCGATCGCTTCGTCGAGCTCGCCGGGGACGGTGAACGTGTAGTCGGCGACGCCACGGATCCACGCGTGGCGGACGAGCTCGACCTCGGCGTTGGGATACGGCGTGCAATCCGCCCAGGGGTCGCGCAGCTGCTTGCGCTCGGCGCGCTTCAGCGCTTCTTCGCGGGTTGGCACCTTGATCGGCGCATCGTTCCACTTGAACTTGTTCGCGCACGCGAGCGCGAGGAACACCGTGAGCGACCGCCGCTCGTTCGTGGTCTTGCCGTAGTACGCCAGCAGATACATCGTGGGTGCGGTCTGGCGGTACTTCGGGAACTTGACGAGGATGTCCTCCCACAGCTTCAGCGACGGCGAGTAGTCCGCGATGATCTCGGCGGCATCCGGCGTGTTGGCGCCGGGCGCCGGCTTCGGCGTGTTCTCGAGCGCGGCGAGCTTGGCCTCGACCTCGTCGTCGGCCTTGTCGAGATACAGGTCGGCGAGCCGGTACATCGCGTCGGGCGTGAACTGCTCGTGGGCCGGGTGGTCGATCACGAACTTCTCGAGCATCGCGACGGTGTCGCCGTGGTGACGCTGCTTGGCAGCTTCGGTCCGCGCGATCCGATCCGCGTAGCGCTTGCCGAGATCCGCGGTGCGCGAATCGAACTCGCGCTTCGCGATCGTCCGCATGCGCGTGTCGTGCTTCTCGGCGGCGTCGATGAACTGGTCGTACTCGCCCTCGATGTCCTTGAGGACGCCGAGCTCCTGGTCGTTCAGCACGACCGGCGCGCGAACCGGCGAGGGGCCAGGGTTCTGACCGAGGCCCGGAGCCGACGGTGGATCCTGGACCGGCACCGGATTGGCGGAACCGGAGCCGCCCGGTGCGGGGGCACTCGGCGCTGCGGGTTGGCCACTCGGGGGCTGGCCACTTGGGGGCTGGGCAGAGGCGATGGTCACGGCCGCCGTCGTGACCAGTGCCACGAACAGCTTGACGAGGCGGGTGCGGTTCATGGGGACCCCTTTGGCGCGGCCTTCTTGGGCTGCGCGCCCTTCTTCGGCGCGGGACCGGTCGCGTCGGGCTTGACGGTCGGCGTCTTGTCGATCGGCTTGTCGCCACCCGGCTTGACGCGGCTGTCGGTGCCGGTCGCGCGATCGGGGCTGCCTCCAGGTGCGTTCGGATCTGCGGCCGGAAGGCTCGACTCGGGCTTCTGCTCCGGCTCGAGCTTCTTGCCGCCTTCGAGCACGTCGCGGAACTCGTCCTGCAGCTGGCGCAGCTCCCGCGTGCGGCTGAGGTTCAGGCGCTTGAGGTCGTCGTCCGCGTCTTCCTTCTGCGACCACCCGACGTCGACGTTGCCGACATCGGTGCGGATGATGATGTCGTAGAACTTGGCCTTGACGTCCTTGAAGCTGGCACCGAGGACGGTGCCGCCGATCGCGCGCGATTCGCCACCGTACTCCGCGAGCTCGGTGCGATAGGCGACCAGGTTCTGGCGCTCGGTCACGATCGCCTGCTTCACCTGCTCCATCCCGCGGTCGACGATCGAGTCGATCGAGCTCTCGACCTGGCCGAGGTTGTCGGACAGCCGAGTCGCACGATCGCCGAGGCCGGCGAGCCGTTGCGACTTGTTCTTGTCGCGGCTGGCGCTGACGGCGCTCCCGAGCGCGCGATGCTCCGCATCGAGCGCGGCCTTCAGGGCCTTGCGGGCCTCGCGGGCGCGGATCACGGAATCATCGCCGACGCCGGCGAGGTCGCGACCGAGCAGGATCTCGCGCTGCGTCTCGGCCAGCTCGGCCTCGATCGCCTGCGCTTCTTTTGCGGTCTGATCGAGGGTCTCGAGGATCGAGGTCTTCTCGGCCGGCGCGATCGCGGGCTGCGCATCGTTGGAGTACTTGCGGAGCGCGACCGCGACCGCCTGGGTCGAGTCGATCACCGCGCTGACGTCGGCCGTGCCCTGCTCCACCGTGTCGTATTGCGCGTGGACGGACGCGACGCGCTCGGCATATGCGGTCTCGGCGTTGGGCATCGCGGTGTACTGCGCGAACAGCTGCTTGCGCGTCGCGGTCGCGCTCGCGATCCCACCCGAGCTATCGACCAGCAGGAGCTGCTGGTCCGCGAGGTCGCTGCGGATCTTGATCAGGTCGTCCTGGATCATCCCGATCCGCGAGCGCCGGCTCGACAGCGCGGGATACACCGCCGTGCGATCCCCGGCGGCGAGCACGCCTTCGAGGCGCGCGATGATCGACTCCGACTGCTGGATGTTGGTCTCGACCTCGCCGAGGTCGACCTCGACGCTGACGATCCGCTGGACCTCGGGCTCGTCACGCAGGTACTGCGCGGCGGCCTCGGGGAGCGGTGCGGTCGACTGGAACACGCCGGCCGAGCGACCGGCGAGCTGCGCCAGGTACTGCGCCGGATCCGTGTTGCTGGCGGACATCTGCTCGAGCGCCTGGTACGACGGCAGATACGCATCGTGGGTCTCCGTGAACACCGCGGCGGCCTTGTCGTACTCGACCGAAGGCTCGATGTTGCGGAGGTTCGCGTCGAGCGTGCCGGTGATCTGGGCCTGACGGATGATCTGCGCCTTGCGGATCCGGAGGTTGCCCTCGAGGATCCGGACGGTGGGCGTCTTGGTGGACGTCGGATCCGAGAGGTGCAGCAGCTCGAGTGCGCGGAGCGCCTTGTCGTACTGCTTGCCCTTCACGTAGACCCACGCGACCTCGTACAGCGCGTCGGCGAACAGATCGCTGCGGCGATCGACGAGCAGGTAGCTGTCGATCGACTTCGACGGCTGATCCCGCTCGTAGTACAGCCGGCCGAGCGCGAGCTGCGAGAGCTCGATCACGCGGCGGTCGCTGTTGGTGCGCGGCTTGCGGCCGATCAGATCGGTGTAGATCTCGGTCGCGCGACCGAGGTCCTTCTTCGCGACATGCGAGGCGCCGCTGTAATACGCGGCCTGGAGCTCGTGCTCGTCGCCCTTCGGGACCTGCGCGAAGAACGTCAGGGCCTCGTCGAACTTGCCTTCGGAGAACAGATACTTTCCGCGGACGTACGGGACCTCCGACGTGCGGTTGGCGACCCGGTCGAGCGACGCGAGGTGGGCGTCGATGTTGGTCGAGTCCTTCTGCACGATCGCGATCTCGACGAGCCGGATCAGCGACGCCTGGTAGTAGCGCCCCGCCTGGTTGTTGGACGCGACGACCTGCTCGAAGTAGTTACGCGCCGCGCCTTTGTCGCCCTTCTGGTACAGCGACTCCGCGAGGTAGAACAGCGCGGTCTCCTGGTCGCCGCCCGGTCGGCTCGCGATGTCGAACAGCATCAGCGCGGCCGTGTCATAATCGCCGAGCGAGAACGCGACCTCGGCGTCGACCAGCCGGCGCTGGCCCTGCGCGCCGGTCAGCTGGTTGGGGCGCGGCAGATCCGTGCCGATGATGCGCGCCTCGTTCTCGTAGGCCGCGAGCTGCTTGTCGACATCCTCGGCGCCTGCGGTGATCGGCAGGCACAGCAGGAGCGTGGCGAGTACCTGGCGGATCATCATTGCGCGTTCACTTTCCCGGCGTGGCAGGAGCGGGGGTCGTCGTCGGCGGCGTCGTCGGCGGCGTCGTCGGCGGGGCGGCGCCGGTGGGCTTGGCATCGGGCGCGCGCTCGGGCGCGACCTGGGTGACCTTGCACTCGACCGCGGCGCGCTTCTCGAGCGCCGTGGTCGCACCGCCCTTCTCGTAGCCCTTGCAGTCGACCTTCGCGACCTTGCCCTCACCGGCGGTGAACGCCTGCGCGCCCTTCGCGGTGAACGTGTACTTCGAGAGGTACTCGAACACGCCATAACCGTGGCCGCGATACACCGCGTGCGCCGCGAGGTTGTGGTTGCCCGGCGAGATCGGCCCCGAGAAGATGTCGAAGCTCTTGGTCTTGTAGAGGCTCTCTGCCGTGTCGTCGGTGCGGACGAACACCTGCGTGCCGTCGAGCGAGTACACCAGCTTGATCAGGCGGAACGAGCTGCCCATCTCGTTGGCGTGCGCGATGTACGTCTGCGCGCCGACGCCACCGCCGAGCATCTGCTCCTTGAGCATCTGCACGCGCGCCTTCAGTTGCCACGCGCGCTCCTTCAGCGCCTGCGTCTTCTGTTCGAGCCGCCGCATGCGGACCGCCGTCGGCATGTCGGCAGGTGCGACCGAGGCTGGATCCGTCGATGGAACCGGTGCGCCCGTCGGAGTCGGCGCAGGCGTGTTCGCGGTTGGCTGCGCGCTGCCCGCGCTGCCCGCTGCACTGCCGGCGCTTCCGCTTCCTGCTGTTGCACTGCCAGTAGCGCCCTTCTTGGCCTGGGCGTTGGCATCACCAGAGCTAGCCACTCCGCCCGCTGCGATCAGCAGCGAAGACAAGACCACAACAGTCGAAGAAGCTCGCATGCCTGTTTCTCCAGCCGGCTGTTCTTGCCGGCCCTTCAAGGGGGTCCCTCGGTCACGTCGCAATCCGGGATCTGTCACCGCGATCGGCGGCCCGTCTGGCCGCAAATTCGGTTTGTAATGGCCCGGTTGTAACACTGCGTCCTGACCCTATCAAGCTGAGGCCCAGACCGTTTCTGGCTCTCACCTTGGGTGCAAGAACGACCACAAACGTTCGAGCACCGGTGCTAATCCTTCACCAGTTGCCGCCGAAATCGTGAGTAGCTCCACACCAAGGTCTGCAAACGACTGGCGGTGGGCCTCGATTGCCTCGGGCTCGGTCGCATCGACCTTGTTCAGGACCACGACCTGAGGCTTGTTCGCCAGCTCGGGAGCGTAGCGGGACAGCTCGGCATTGATGATCTGGAAGTCGCCGATGGGTGTGCGCCCGGGCCCAGTCGTGTACGTGGCCTCCACGATGTGGAGCAGCACCCGGCAGCGTTCGACATGTCGCAGGAACTGGAGGCCGAGGCCGGCGCCCTCTGCCGCTCCCTCGATCAGCCCCGGGATGTCCGCGATCACGAAGTTCCGCTCGTCCGACAGCTGCACCACGCCGAGGTTCGGCACCAGGGTCGTGAACGGGTAGTCCGCGATCTTCGGCCGCGCGCGCGACACGTGGCTGATGAACGTCGACTTGCCGACATTCGGGAACCCGAGCAGCCCGACGTCGGCCAGCAGCTTGAGCTCGAGCCGGACCGTGCGCTCCTGGCCGAGCGTGCCCTCCTCCGCAGTACGTGGCGCCTGGTTCCACGCCGTCTTGAAGTGGATGTTGCCCTTGCCGCCGATCCCCCCCTTGACGACGACGAACGTCGCTCCGGACTCCGTCAGATCGACGAGCGGCATGCCGTCCGCCTGATCGTAGATCACGGTGCCGACCGGGACCTTCAGCGTCAGGTTGCCACCCGCGGCCCCGTACTGATCCTTGTTCCGCCCGTCCTCGCCACGGTCCGCCGTGTAGTGGCGCCGGTACTTGAAGTCCAGCAGGGAGGACAGCCGCGAGTCCGCGACGACCACGATGCTCCCACCGTCGCCACCGTCGCCGCCGGATGGGCCGCCGCGTGGTACACCGTCCTCACGCCGGAATGCGGCGGAGCCATTCCCGCCGTCTCCTGCCTTCACGTGGATGATGGCCTCGTCGATGAATTGCATGGCAGACCGCTGATACGTATGGCCGATGTGACGCAACGGTCAAGCGCGCCACCGACCGACAGCTCGCTTTCGACCTCTTCTCTCTCGACGACGGGCCTGCGGGCCATCGTTCGCACGGACGTGCGCTGGCTGGACGTCTGGATTCGAGCGGTGATCGTGCCGGCCGGGCGCCGGGCCTCGGCGATCTGGGTCGGTTGCGCCGTGGTCGCCGCCGTGATCTTCGGCCCGACGGGACTGCAGCCGTCCGACCTGACCGAGCTCGCACTTCACGCGCCCCTGGTCGGCGCGATGCTCGCCTTCACCTGGATCCTGATCTTCGCCCCGACCGCGCGCCTCGTGCTGCGCGCCGAGGGTGCGGCCTACCTGCGCTCGCTGCCGGGCCCGCACGTCGCGCCGTTCCTGATCGGCACCGCCACGCTGTTCGCGCTGCAGGCCCCGTGGGTCGCGCTCTGGGTGGTCGGCGATGGCATACGCGGGCTCGCGATCGTCGTCGCGGTGACGCTGGTGATCGTCGTGCTCGCGCGATGGCGGCCGCCGCGTGCGGTCGCCAAGTGGCCGAACTGGCGCACCGACGGGGCTGCGCTGCGCGCGATCCAGCTGCGCGCGCTGCGTCGCCGCGCGGGCGACGCCCTCGTGCGCGGCATCGGGCTCGCGCTCCTCGCGGGCGGCACCGCTGGCCTGTTCATCCGCAACAATCACCTGCGAGAATCGGCAGCGGCGATCATGGGCGCCTCGGTGATCGCGGTCGTGCTCGTTCCTGCGGTCGTCGGCGTGCTGCTCGTGATCGTCGGCGCGCATCGCGAGACCGCGTGGCTCGCGGCGACGCTCGGGATCTCGCGCGGCCAACGCGTGCTCGCCGTCGTCTACGCGATCGCGATCGTGCAGCTGCTCGCGTGTGGCATCGCGATCGGCGCCGCGTCGGTGGTCGCCGACGTCAACTGGACGACGGCCGCGTGGCTCCTCGGCACCAGCCTCGGTGTCGCGCTTGGGACCGCGCTGTGGGGCGCGCGTGTGCTGCTCGCAGCAGAGGACTCGCCTTCGATCGCGAGCCGGACCGTGGCAGGCTCCGTCGTCGTGGCTTCCCTCGCGATCCTGTGTCTCGGCCTGTTTGGCGTGCCCGGGCTCGCTGCCTTCATCGCGACCGGCGTGCTCGCGCTGGCGACGGTGCGCGAATGACCGACGCCTCGATCAGCCGCAGCCTGTCGTCCGCGACCCGGGTCCAGCCCACCGTGCTCGAGGTCGAGCGGCTCGCCGTGCGGCGCGGCGGCCGCACGATCATCGATGCGATCGAGATGACCGTCACGGCCGGCGAGATCGTCGGCGTGGTCGGCAAGAACGGCTGCGGGAAGTCGACGCTGCTCGCATGTCTCGCCGGCGTGCTCGCTCCGCGCGACGGCCGCGTGATCGTCGATGGTGCCGCGGTGTGGGGCACGCGACGCGACCGCACCCGTGCTCGCCATGCGCTCGGCTACGTGCCCGAGGGTGCGGATCCGCCAGGGTTCCTGCTCGCAGACGAGCTGTGGTCGCTGTGCGCCGCGAGCCGCGAGGCCGAGCCGCCATCGCAGAAGTTGCGCGATGCGCTCGGGCTCGACGAGCTACGGGCGACGCCGATCGACCGGATGTCGCTCGGTCAGCGCCGGCGCGCGTGCCTCGGCGCCGCGTTCGTCGGGCCGCCGAAGCTGCTCGTGCTCGACGAGCCGGACAACGGCCTCGATGCCAAGCGGCTCGACGCGCTGGTCGGCCTGCTCAAGGAGCACGCGGCCTCGGGTGGCGCGACGGTGCTCGCCTCACACGACGCGATCATGCTCGAGCAGCTCGATGCGCGTGTGTTTCCGATGTGAGCGATCCGAGAGGATCGCGATGCGTTACGCGGCGGCGGTGGCAGGCGCGGCAGCGTCGGTCGCTTCGGCGTAGACGGCGACGCGCATCCGCGACCTGCCGTGACGCTCGAACTTGACGACGCCGGTGACCTTCGCGAACAGCGTGAAGTCACGGCCGATGCCGACGTTGGAGCCCGCGTGAAACTTCGTGCCGACCTGGCGAACCAGGATGCTGCCCGCGTTCACCTGCTCGCCCGCGAAGCGCTTGACGCCGCGCATCTTTGGTAGCGAGTCGCGGCCGTTACGAGTCGAACCCTGTCCTTTTTTGTGTGCCATGACGCGTACTCCTCAGGCCTGGATATCGGCGATCTTGACCGCCGTGTAATCCTGACGATGCCCGTTCTTGCGAACGTAGTTCTTGCGGCGGCGGAACTTGAACACGACGAGCTTCTCGCCGCGTCCTTGCTCCACGATCGAGCCCGTGACCTTCGCACCTGCGACGATCGGCTTGCCGATGCTCACACTGCCGCCGTCTCCGGACGACACGAGCAGGACCTGGTCGAACACGACCTCGGTCCCCTTATCTCCGTCGAGCTTCTCGACCACTACGGTCTTGCCGGGCTCGACCCGATATTGCTTTCCACCCGTCTGGATCACGGCGTACATGACTTGCTCCGCAAAAAGGTCTTAGGAACCGCGCACTTTACTGATCGTTGGCGCCCCGTCAAGCCTTCGTGTGACTCCGTGCGTGATCTGAAGGGAGATCAAGGACTTGGGTTTTGAGTATCATGTCGCGCATGCGCCTCGCCGTCCCGATCGCGATCTGTTTGCTCTCCGGTTTCGTCCCTGGCTGTGGCTCCGATGATGGTGGATCCACGATCTACGATCGGATCGATGTCGAGCCTGCGCAGGCGACGCTGACGATCGGGATCGGCGGCACGGCGACCCAGGACTATCAAGTGTTCGGCGTGCGCGGCGACAAGCGCGTGGAGATCACCAACGAGTGCGTGCTCTCCGTCGAGGGTGGCTTCGGCACGACGAGCGCGCGCACGGTCACGGTGAACGGACGCGGCGGCAAGACCACGGTCAACGCGCTGTGCCCGACAGGTGCCGGCACGGCGCAGCTGATCGTGCTCATCACCGGCGACATCGTGATCGGCGATGCGCCGCAGGACTCCGGCCAGATCTTCGACACCGCGATGCCAGGCACCGATCCCGCGCGCATGCCCGGCATCCTGTATCCGCTCGACAAGGCGGTGTCGCCGGTCAACATCCCGTCGATCGACATGCAGTGGACCGCGGCAGGCAACGACCTGTTCCACGTCTCGCTGCGCTCGAGCTTCCTCGAGCTCGACGTCTACACCACCTCGATCGACGCGACGCTCCCCGCGACCGATTGGGATCTGATCGCGCGCACGGCGTCCGGTGACTCGCTCGCGATCGCCGTCGAGGGGCTGCTGCGCGCCGATCCGGTGACCAAGTACGGCGGCCCTGGTGTCGCGATCGCGATGTCGAAGGACAACATCGACCAGACCGCGATCTACTGGTGGGCCTCGTCGGCGGGCAGCATCATGACGCAGGTGTTCGGCAAGGTCGATGCGCCGGACCTGGTCAAGGACGGCTGCACGTCGTGTCACTCGCTGTCGCGCGCCGGCACGCGCCTCGGCTACAGCCGCTGCGTCGCCGGCGACTGCGGCCAGCTCTACGCTGGCTTCCTCAAGTACGACAGCAACACCAACCTGTGGGGCGAAGCGGTCTACGCCGACGCGAAGTCGATCGCGGCTCTACACGACGTTCGCGCCGGTCGGCAATCCGTTCCCGACCGATGCCCAATCAGCGTCGATCGTCACGCTGCGCAACGGCACCCTTGCGCTCTACGACCCCGACACCGGCGCGCCGATCCCGTCGAACATCGCGGTCGCGAACACGCCGCCCAGCACCTCGGCGCTGATGGCCGACTGGTCCGCCGATGGCACCAAGATCGTCTACGCGTCGACGCCCAACGCGAACCAGTCGATCGACCTGTCCGACGGCCGGATCGCGATGATGGACTACTCGTTCGCCGGCGGCGTCCACAACTTCGGAACCCCGACCATGCTGGTCGGAGACCCGATCACGCTCGCGGGCGGCGTCTACAACAACTTCTTCTTCCCGAGCTTCTCGAACGACGGCTCGCTCGTCGTGTTCAACGCAGCGCGCTCGGCCTGGCGCAACGGCACCGACGCCCGCGTCCCCGGCCAGCGCCTGATGCTCGCCGAGACCGCCGGCTCGTTCGTCGTCGATCTGACGGCGATGAACGGCCCCGGTGACACCGACATCACGTGGGCGCACTGGGCTCCCGCCGACAGCGACGACTACTACTGGATCGTGTTCTCGAGCGAGCGCGACTACGGCCACCGCGTCACGCAGGCCAACACCAACCCGGGCTGCATCGCCAACGGCGTCAAGCAGTGCAAGCAGATCTGGGTCGGCGCCGTCGCAAAGAACAAGCTGACCGGCGCCACCACGATGGATCCCAGTGCGCCACCAATGTGGCTGCCGGTCAGGACATCCGGGCCAACAACATCAGCCCGTTCTGGACCGTCCCCGCGAGCGTCCAGTAGCCAAGCTAGCGGCCGAGCCGGCGGTGCAGGAGGTCCGACGTCAGCACCGGGTTCGCGCGCCCGCTGGTCTCCTTCATCACCTGCCCGACGAAGAACCCGAACAACCCGTCCTTGCCAGCGGCGTAGCCTTCGGCTTGCTTCGGGTTCTTGCTGACGACCCGATCGACGATCTCCCACAGCAGCGCCTCGTCGGAGATCTGCTGGACGCCGCGGCGCTCGACGATCGCGAGCGGCGGTTCGCCGGAGCTGTAGCTCTCGGCAAAGATCTCCTTGCCGATCTTACCGCTGATCGTGCCGTCCTCGACCAGCTGGACGAGCGCCGACAGCGTCGCGGGCGGCATCGGCGACTGCGCGATGTCCTTGCCGTCCGCGTTGAGCGCCCCGAGTAGCTCGGTCAGCATCCAGTTTGCCAGCGTGCGGCCACTTTCCTTGCCTGAATGAGCGGCGACCGTGGCGTCGAAGAAGTCAGCGAGCGCGCGATCGGAGACCAGGGTGCGCGCGTCATCGGCGACGACGCCATGCTCTCGCTGGTAGCGCTCGTACCGCACGACCGGCAGCTCGGGGAGCGTGCGCAGGATGCCGCCCATCATGCCGCCGTCGACGACGAGCGGCGGCAGATCGGGATCCGGGAAGTAGCGATAGTCATTCGCCTCCTCCTTGCTGCGCATCGAGGCCGACTGGCCGATGTTGGCGTCCCACAGCCGGGTCTCGCGCGCGACGCGGCCGCCGCCGTCGACGATCCGCATCTGGCGCGTGATCTCGTGGTCGACCGCATGCTGGACAAAGCGAAACGAGTTGATGTTCTTGAGCTCGGTGCGGGTGCCGAGACGATCCTCGCCACGCAGGCGGACGGACACGTTGGCGTCGCAGCGCAGCTGACCTTTCTCCATGTCAGCCTCCGAGATCTCGAGCCAGCGCACCAGGCGATGCAGCGAGCGCATGAACTCGGCGGCCTCCTCGGACGACGTCAGCTCGGGCTCGGAGACGACCTCGACGAGTGGCACGCCGGCCCGATTGAGATCGACGTGCGACAGCGCGCCGACGTGGGTGTTCTTGCCCGCGTCTTCCTCGAGGTGGATCCGGGTCAGCCGCACGCGCCGGACCGCGCCCGGCATGATCAGATCGAGGTGGCCATGCTCGCACAGCGGCTCGTCGAACTGGGTGATCTGATAGCCCTTGGGCTGATCGGGATAGAAGTAGTGCTTGCGCGCGAACCGCGACTTCGCACGGATCTGC
>JBBJLY010000122.1:0-23647 GCA_037720695.1 Kofleriaceae bacterium
CCAGCGGAGCGCGACCACGCGCTCCTTGAGGCGCGAGAGGGCGCGTGCACCCGCGCGCCGGATGGCCGCGCTGGTCGCCGTTGCCGTGCTCGTCGGTTGTACCGTCGACGCCGACGTCGGGCGCCTGGAGCGATGCGCGCTCGGGATCCATTCACGCGCGATCGATGCGGTCGAGGCCGAGCTCGGCGGCCGGTTCGCGCTAGAGCGCACGTTCCACCACTGGGACGACGTGTTCCCGACCGACGCCGAGCGTGCCAGCACGGTAGCCGGTCGCTCGATCGTCGCCAGCTTCAACGGCAAGCGGAGCTCCGGCGATCTGAGCTTCACGCGCATCGCCGATCCGGACGACGGCGAGATCGCTGCCGACCTCGCGGCGATGGCGGCCCGCGTCCGCGCGTTCGGCGACCCGATCTTCCTGGTGTTCCACGACGAGGCCGACAACGACCGAAGCTTCGGCACCCCAGCCGAGTTCGTGGCGGCGTGGCGCCGGGTCGTCGATGCCTTCCGCGCCGCTGGCGCCGACAACGTGATCTGGGTGTGGTCGGCATCGGCCAAGGCATTCCCGTCGGAAGCGGATGCCTGGTACCCCGGCGACGACTACGTCGACTGGATCGGTGCGACCGGCTTCAACTGGTACAACGCCGAGCCGGCGTCGCCCTGGCGAACGTTCGCATCGGTGTTCGCGTCGTTCTTCGACTGGTCGAGCATCCACCCGCGGCCGCTGATGATCGTGTCGACGGCTGTCGGCGAGAACCCGACGGTGGCGCCGGGGGATGCGCAGAGCAAGCCGACCTGGATTCGCGAGGCGCTCGCGACCATCGTCGCCGAGCCGAGGCTGCAGGGCGTCGTGTGGTTTGCCGAGAGCCTCGACGAGGAGTATCGAGACTGGCGCGTCGATAGCAGCGCCGCGGCGCTCGTCGCGTTCCGCGCACTGTTCGAGGATCCACACTTCGATCTCACCGGCCGAGCACCGCCATGATCCGGCCCGGAGTGGCGCTCGTGATCGCGATCGCCGCGCCACACGCGCACGCCGACGCCCCCGCTCCCTCGGCGTCGCTCAGCTGGACCCGGCTACCGGGTGCAGAGGCGTGCATCGACGCGCCCGGGCTGGCGCGCGCGGTCGAGGCGCGGATCGGTGACGTGCTGGTGACACCCGCACGCGCGGAACGCTCGGTCGAGGGGCGGATCGAACCGCGGCCCGGCGGTGGCTGGCGGGCCGTGATCGCCGTCGGGCGCGCGGGGCTGCCGCTCGCCAGCGCGCGCACGATCGACACCACCGAAGCGAGCTGCCGCGCCTCGACGATGCGCTGGCGCTGGTCGTCGTCTTGCTCGTCGATCCGAGCGGCGCTCCATCGCCGCCGCCGCCGCAGAGCCCCCGGATCCTCGTCCGCGTGGTCCGCGTCGCGGTACGCGAGCCCTGGCACCTCGCGATCGCGTCGCGCGTCGAGGCCGAAGCCGGTGTGCTCGAAGGTCCGGCGTGGACGGGCACGGTGGCGGTCGCCATCGATGCGCCACGGCTCCCGCGGATCGAGCTCGCCGGCTCCTACGCCGCACCGCGCGACGTCGCGACCGAGTTGCCCGGACGCGTCGTGCGCGAGACGTTCGTCAGCGGCGCGGTCAGCATCTGCCCCTCGATCCCGCTCGGCCAGGTCCGGGGTTCGGCGTGCGGCAGCGTGCGGCTGGGCAAGCTCGCGTGGCAGGGCCGCGGGTTCGAGAACGACCTCGGTGGTTCGGCGCTGCTCCCGGCGCTCGGCGTCGACCTTCGGGCGGAGCGCGCCGTCACCGGCCGCGTCGCGATGTACGCCGTACTCGGCGCACGGCTCGCGCTGCGAGACGTCACGCTCCGGTACGAGCGCAGCGCCGCGGCCGGCGGGGGCGCGATCGAGGTCGCCGGCTCCGAGCGCGGCTCGGTGTGGCTCGGCCTCGGCGTGGTGGTGCGGGCCTTGTAGGCCGGTTGCGCGTCACTTCTTGTCGTTTGTCGACGCGGATCGGCGCGGCGACCACTCGCGAGGACAGATCGCCGGTCCGGCTTCCGTGAGGCCGATGTCTGGGATCATGTCCTGGTCCGATTCGGGCGCGCGGCGTATCGATGGTGCGTGAAGAGTCCAGGAGTCGAGGCGCCATGGTCGCGCTGGTTGGGACTGGGCGCTGCCGGCCTGGTCGTGAGCGCGTTGGGACCATTGCAGTGCGAGACACCACGCACGAGCCCGCCGTCGATTGTCTCCGATGGGCAGACCTTGTTGGCGGCATGGGAAACGACGAGCGACGAGCTCGGGATGACGGTCTACGTCCGGAGGATTTCGACGCTGGATGACGGCATCACGACGCTCAAGGGCCGCACCGCGATCTTCCGCAAGCAATACGCGGTGACCGGCTACCACACGCCCGAGCTCGTTACGGGTCCGGCCGGCTCCCTCGTCATCGTGACGCCGTTTCCGGGTGATCAGATCGCGATTCCCATCGACCGCGATGGACGCGCGGCGGGCCCTGCGCAGCCACTCACGGGTTGCGACAGCGGCAAGAACGGATCCGGCCGGGCATGCTTCTGGACATGCCATCGACCCGTCGCGCACGCCGGTGGATTCATCGTCGGGCATGTCTCCGCATACCCGAGGAGCTCCACCCATAGCCTCGATCTGTCATTCCTCGACCCGCTGGGCAGAACCCTGCGCTTCGTCGTTCTCTCGTCGGACCATCCACTCAGTTGCGCGACCGCGGTGAGCGGAGATGATCTCGTCGTCGTATCGACCGAGGGGCATCTGGGGCGTGACTATCGCATCCACGTTCAGTTCGTCACGCTCGCGGGCGGCTCGCCGGTCACAGACTTCTGGATGCCGGGCAGCGGCGCGCAGACGGTGATCGCGACGGCCCCTGGTGAATTCGCGATGCTGCACCTGGACGCCGACAACGCGCTCTCGGTGAGCCGCTTCACTCGCATCGGCACCCAGTCGACTCAGCCGATTCCCGGACGAGTCGAGTTCGCGACGGCTGACCTCGGACTCTCGACCCACGGCGTATTCGTGACCTGGATCGAGAACCGGCGTGTCCACATCCGCAATGTGACGAGCGCGGGCGACGTTGCATCGAGACGCGTGTCCGCGAACGCCGTCGGCACCAGCGCGGTCGGCTTCGACGGGCGGTGCGTCACGGCTTGGACGAGCGGCGCCGGCGGCAAGCTGCACCTGCTCGGCGTGGCCGAATGTCCCTGATCACCTCGCCGCACGCAGCGGCGCGCAGAGATTCACCCGGCGCAGCAGATTCTCGTCTTCTAGCGCGGCCGCCATGCTACGCGCACGCGCGTTGACCGCTTCAGCTTCGACGGCGGGCACGATGCGACTCAACATGTTGAGCGCCTGGATGCGCATTCGAACGAGGCCACCATCGCCGGCGTCGTCGACCGCGCGTTGCGCCAGCCGGCGTGCTTCTTCGTCGTTGCCGAGGCGCCACGCGCAGTACGCGAGGCCCGAGTACTTGCGAAACGACGCAAATGGGACAGCCGACTCGGGAATTGCTTCGTAGTGTGCGCGCGCCCGGACGAGATCCAGCGGATCGCCCGCGGCCGGCCGCGAGAAGTCGCGCGATCGCAGGTCGGCGAGGCGCGCGCGGTACGCCACTTCGTCGGCGGCAGGGATCTCCGCAGTACGAAGTCGATCTTCGATCAACTGATAGCGGCACCGCATAGCGCCGCGGCCGTCGGCGTCGCCAGGCCCGGCTTTGCCAGGCGGCGCAACGCTCCCGAACGGAGTGTGGAGGAGGCGCTCGACCTCGAGCTGCGCAGAGAACAGCGCGACCTCGATTTCAGCGGCCGGCCCTGCGGCAGCGGCGTGCTTCTCTGCGCGCGCGAGCCAGCCCCAGCACGATTCCATGTCGAGCCGGCTGTGATGCGCGATCGCGATGCCATGCTCGATCCACGACACGAGCGGTGACTCCGAGATCGGCGGGCGGTTCCAGAGCGCGAGCAACTCGATGCGCAGGCTGCACGGCAGATCGGCGAAGCGGCTGTGATACGTGCCGAGCCATTTCACCCATTGTTCGATGGGCGACGTGAATCCGAAGAAGCGGAGCATCCAGCGCCCGTACTGGCCACCGGGCTTGTGTCCTCGGCGCGCGAGCCTGCGCAGCCCACGCTCGACCGTCTGCGGATCGAGACCGATCTCGACAAACTCCTGTGCGCGATAGATCAGCTGATCGGCGAGCGGCAACCAGCCGCCGCAGTCATCAACCCACCGGTCGACATACTCACCCCACGAAAGTCCCGCCGGCGGCAACTCCATGCACAGGATTAGACACGAGTTTGCTCGCCGGCGGGCTGATCGACTCTTGGTCGATGTCGATGCAACGTTCTGCGAGCGCTACGGCGCGTACATGGTCTCGATCAGCGCCGCGTACTTCTGCGCGACCGCGTGTCGCTTGACCTTCAGCGACGCGGTGAGCTCGCCCCCGTCCACGGTGAAGGCAGCAGGTGCGACGCGGAACGCCTTGATCCGCTCGAACGAGGCCAGCTCGAGATTTGCCTGGTCGACGATCGCCTGCAGTACGGCGTGGATCCGCGGGTGCGACGATTCTGCCGCAACACCCTCCCGCTGCGTGAACGCGGCCAGCATCTCCGCGTCGAGCGCGAACATCGCCGTGCAGAAATTTCGACCATCGCCGATCACGATCGCCTCCTGGATGATCGCGTGCTGCTTGAGCTTGGCCTCGATCTTCAGCGGCGCCACATACTTCCCGCCACTGGTCTTGAGCAGCTCCTTCTTCCGACCCGTGATCCGGACGAAGCCCTCGGCATCGATCGAGGCGAGGTCACCCGTGCGAAACCAGCCGTCGCCGTCAAACGCCGCCGCGGTCGCATCGGGCTGATTCAAGTACCCGCGCGAGATGTTGGGACCACGCGCGAGCAGCTCACCATCGGGCGCGACCTTCAGCTCGCACCGCTGGAACGGCTTGCCAACCGTACCGACCCGGATGTTGCCCTGGCGATTGATCGTCAGGCCCGGGCAGGTTTCGGTCAGCCCATAGGCTTCAAGCACCGTGAGCCCCAGGGAGAGGAAGAAGGTCTGGACATCGGGGCGCAGCGCCGCGGCCCCGGACAGCAGCACGGATGCCCTGTCGAGCCCGAGCTTCGCACGCAGCGTCCGGAGGACGAGCCGATCCGCCAATCGATATTGCGCATCGAGCAGGACGGGGAGCGACTTGCCGGACACGCGGAAGTCGACGGTCCGCGCACCGACTCGCAAGGCCCACTGCGCGAGCCGGCGGCGCGCCCCACGCTGATTCGCGATCGCGCTCTGAACCTTCGCCATCATCTTCTCGAACACACGCGGTGCCGCCGGAAAGAAGCCGGGACGCGAGGCCACGAGATCGATCGCGAGCGTCGGGACGGACGACATGATCAACGGCGCGCCAAAGAACGGACCCGCAAATTCGACCATCCGGCCAAACGAGTGCGCGGCCGGTAAGAACAGCAACAGGCCGTGCGCGCGCACCTGGTCGTCGACCAGCCCCGCTTCGACGACATCCTCGAGCATCGCGAGCATGTTGTCGTGGGTCTGGATCACCGCCTTGGGAACGCCCGTGGTGCCCGACGTATAGGTATACGTGGCGACGTCCTCACGACGCACCCGCCCTACCCTTCGCCGCATCTCCGCGTCGAGCGGTTTGCGTTCCGCGTGACCGCGAGCCTCCAGGGCCTCCAGGCTCTCCCAATCATCCGCGGCGCGGATCCCGGATGGATCGATCACGACCACCTTCGCGCGGATTGCCAGGACATCTGGCGCGTGGTGCCGGTCAAAGAACGTGAAGCCACGCCGCAGCGCCCGCACCTTGTCGAGCTGGGCGGCGTTCTCGACGACGACGAGCTGGGCCGCCGTATCGACGTGCATGTAGCCGACCTCTTCGGGGAGCAGGCTCGCATAGATCGGGACCGTCTTCAGTCCGACGCTCAGCGCCGCGAAGTCGACGAGGCAGGACTCCATCGACGTGTTGCCGACGATCGAGATACACGCACCGTCGTCGAGCGCGGCGGCGCTCAGGAGGCCTGCCGCGATCGCGTCGAGCCGCGGGGTCACCTCCGCCCATGGGACGTCAACGTACGCATCCCCGCGCCGGATCCGGAAGGCGACCCCGTCGGGCGTGCGCGATGCACGGGCGAGGATCATCTGTGACAGGTGCTCGTCCCGCATGCGAATCAAGCTACGTGCGCCGGCGGGCACGCGCTTGTATGTTTCTGCAGTGCACAGCCATCTCGTGATGGGCGGAGGACGGACCCTCTACATCGGGCCCCTTCACCGGCTACCGCGACACCGGTTCGCGGCGAACGCGGTCCTGATCGGGCTCGACGATGCGTTCGAGCTCGCATGGGATGGGCAGGTCGAGCGGCACACTGCCGCCTTCGTCCGAGGCTGGCAGTGGCATGCGCTCGACTTTCACGGCGGTCGCGCCGCGGTGCTGTTCCTCGAGCCCGGCGCTCGCCCGCATCGTCGCGTCGACGCACGAGCCCTCCGGCGGTCGATCGACGGAGCGCTCGGCGCGCGCGAGCCCGCGCTGTGGGCGGAGCTGTTTCAGACCGCGCTCGACCTCGACGTGCGCTCGATGAGGGTCGAGGCACGCGTGGCGAGCGCGGCCAGGTTCCTGAGTACCCAGGCCGAGGCACGCACGAGCGCGGTCGCGATCGCGAAGCGCCTCGGCATGTCGACGTCTCACATCGAGCACCGATTCCGCGATCAGCTCGGCGTGCCGATGGGTGCCTACCGTGCGTGGTACCGGATGCAGGCCGCGACCGCGCTCGCGCTGCTGGGTCGCAACCTCACGGAGCTCGCGCACGCGACGGGATTCTACGACTCCGCTCACTTCTCCCGGCTGTTTCATCAGATGTTCGGGCTGCCGCCGTCGAAGGTATTCACCGCTGGCCTGACCGGCGCGGTCGTCGAGGCGCCGTGGGTTACTTCGTGAGCGGCAGCGTCGAGCCTGATCGCGCGCTGGACCCAGGTCCATCGTGGTCCAGGCAGGTCCACCCATCCAACCAGCATCCCTGCACGGCTGCAGCGACTTGCGACGGCGTGCTGCTTGCTATGGCGACGGTCGCGCCACTCATCGGCGTGATCAGGAGCTCTCATGAAGTTTGCACGTTTGTTGTTCGGGGCGCTGCTTGCCACCTCCACTCTCCCCGCTTGTGCGGATCTCGATGACGAAACGCTCGGCGAGACCACGAGCAACCTTTCCGCCGCTAGCTGGACACCGACCAGCTGGATCCAGGAAGGACTCGGGCACCCGCCCGCGATGGCGATGCTGAACGGCGTCGAGTACTACGTCTACACCTGGGATGATGACAGCCCGTTTCCTGGCATCTCCGAGGAGCTCTACTGGAGCAAATGCTCGGCCACGGCCTGCACGAATCCGCAGCGGATTCCAGGTCAGCAGACGATGGATCGTGTGAGCCTCGCCGCGTTCAACGGCTTCATCTACATGGTCCACGTTGGCGAGAGTGATTCGTCGGCGGTCTGGTTCTCGCGCCTCGATCCGGCGACGGGTCAATGGACCACCAACTCCCTCCTTAGCGTGACGACGTTCGCCGGTGCACCCGCGCTCGCCGCGTTCAACAACAAGCTCTACATGGTTGGTAACTCGGAGAGGACCATCGTCAGACGCGAGGTCGAGATCACGACGTACCCCATGTGGTACGTGACGATGGGCGCGAACGAGACGTTCTCCCCCCAGTATTCGGTCGGCAGCGATTCCGCGTCGGAGCCGTCGCTTGCCTCGTACGCCGGCAAGCTGTACCTCGCGCACCGCAACAGCGCGACCGGCGACATCGCCATCAATACGCTGGTCCCCGGAGGCTCGTGGTCGGCGCCATCCTTCATCCCCGCCGGTCCGGGCAACACGCGGATCCAGGGCGATGATGTCCAGATCGCGGAGACCAATGGTTTCCTTCACCTCGTCCACCGCCGGTTCACCAGCAACTACACGTACTGGACGTACTTCGACCAGTGCACGTGGGCGCCAGAGCTCGCGTTCGACTCGCTCTCAACTTCAGTGCCGCTTTCGATGGCCAGCGGGAACGGTGGCCTCGTCCTGGCGCGGTTGGTCGATGTCGGATTGTGGCCGTATACGATCAACTACTGGTATCAGAGTCGCTTCATCGCCCCGCCAGCGCCGATCACCGCGCCGCTGTGCTTGCCGAACCAGGGCTGAGGCGCACGGCATCCACGTGGCGTTGCCGGCGATCGCCGGAGTACAACGTGACCCATGCCGACAACTGACGACGAGCTCGAGTTCTACCCGTGTGTCGTCGACAGCGCGCCAGCCTCGATCTACGTCAATTTGCGGTTCGAGGACGCGCAGCCCGCAGATCACGACACGCGCTACACCATCGCGATCATGATGCGCGAGCGCGGCGAGCATGGCATTGGAACGGCGGACGAAGCCGAGGCCCTGAACCTCGTCGAGGAAGCCCTGATGGCCCGCGCCTACACGCTCGGGATCACGTACGTCGGCCGGCTCCGCGCGCGGGGTGTCTGGGAGGTCACCTTCTACGGTTCCCGCGGCCACCTCAACGCGCTGCGCGGCCTCGCGATCGAACGCGCCGGCGAACGCCACGTCGCGGCGATCATGAAGCCCGAGCCGACCTGGACCTATTACCGCGAGCTCCTGTTGCCCGACGCAGAGCGCCGCCAGTGGATGGACGACCGGCGCATGGTGCAGATCATGATCGAGCAGGGCGACCGACTCCCGACACCTCGC
The DNA here is from genome assembly GCA_037720695.1 of Kofleriaceae bacterium. GTDB lineage: Bacteria > Myxococcota_A > Polyangia > Haliangiales > Haliangiaceae > JABFXX01. The sequence continues at coordinate 8,740 of JBBJLY010000122.1, forward strand.
CGGGTCGATCATCGCCTCTCGTTCCCCGATGCCTCCGCGGTTCCGCAGTTCGTCGCCGCAGCCATCGCCGCGGGCTTCACCGTCGACGGCACAGACGCCGAGCACCGCGTCCTTGTCCATCGACAAGACGCGATCGAGCTCGACCACATCCACGACGTCGTGATGATCCTCGTCGATGCCGCGACGCCGCTCGGTGGACGCTACGACCTCTGGATCGCCAGCATCACGCCTTGAGCGGTAACCATCGCGACGCTGGCCCGTACGCGCAGCATGACCAGCTTGCAACTCGTCGCGTTCGCGACCGTGTTGACGTGGGTGATGATCCTGACGGCGGGCCTGGCGCGCGCGCATGTGGGCGGGCTGAAGGTCGCGTTCGGGAACCGCCACGAGATGCCGGCGACGCAACCGGCGTGGATCGATCGAGCCGATCGCGCAGCGAAGAACATGCTCGAGAACCTGCCGCTGTTCATCGGCCTCGTGGCGGTCACCTACCTCGGTAACCGCCAATCCGCGCGCGTCGACCTCGGTGCGCACCTGTTCCTGTGGGCGCGCCTCGCGTACTGGCCGATCTACGTCGCCGGCATCCCGGTCGTGCGCACCTTCGTCTGGCTGGTGTCGATCGCCGGGCTCGCGCTGATCTTCACGGCCTTGTTCTGAGTTTGCTGCTCGACGACCCCATCGCCGAGCAGCTGCTCACCGAGGCGGCCGGATGTCGCTTCGAGGGTCGTCGAGCGTGCACCCGTTAGTACGCTACGCGAGCGCAGCCGCCGCACTGCCGGTACATTCGTGGGGCATGGCGCTCCACAAGCTCGCCGACCTCCGCGCTGGCGACCTGATGATCTATCTGTCCGTCGCACGCTGCCAGTCGGTCAACGGTGCCGCCCGCGAGCTCAACTTGCCCGCCTCGCAGGTCTCGAAGGCCGTGTCGCGGCTGGAGGACCAGCTCGGCATGATCTTGATGGTGCGCTCGACCCGCGGCATCACGATCAGCGACGACGGTAACCGCATTCTTCCGCAGCTGACGACACTCGTGCAGCGCGTGCAGGAGCTCGATCGCCGGGAAGGCATCGACACGCCGCTCGCGGTCGCGGCGCCGTCGTACATGATCAACTGGTGCGCGCCGCGCATGGTCGAGGCGCTGCCGGATCAGCGGTTTCGCGCGATCGAGATGGCCCCGGCGCTGATCCGCACGCTCGCGGCCGGCAACTTCTTCGACGTCTGCCTGACGCTCGCCGCCGAGCGGCTACCCGAGTCGTGGATCAGCACCCGGGTCGGGACGATGCGGCGCTCGTGCTTCGCGACCCCGGCGACCGCGAAGCTGCTCGGTCCGGCGCCAGTGCCGCTCGCGGTCATGATGCGGACCCCGTTCGTGCTGCCGGTCTACAACGCGAACGGGGTCTACGTGCCGGTCGATGACGGCTGCCCGCTCGCGGCCTCGCAACGCGTCGCCGGTCACGAGGCGCAGACCATGGCGCTCGCGCTCGAGATCGCGAGCGTCACCGAGCAGGTCGTGTTTGGCCCGCTGATGGCGGCGTATCCGCTGCTCGTCGACGGTCGCATCGTCGAGATCGAGGTCGAGGGTTGGAACGAGAACGATCCGGTGTACGTGTCGTGCAACGTCGACCGGGTCCGCGCCCCGCAGCAGCGCATGATCGCCGAGGCCGTGCGGACCGCGCTCGAGCGCCTGGGCGCGTTCAACCGCTCCGAGCTGACCTCGTAGTGATGGCCGACACACGGCATGAAAGAACGCCGCGGCTCGTGCGTAGACAGTGGTGATGAAGCACCTGTGGCTCGTGGCGCTGCTGGCGACCGCCTCCTCTGCCGCCGCGAGCGATACCCGGCCGTCGAAGCAGCCCGAGCCGAGGCCGTGCACGTCGTGGAGTGGCCGGATCGCGGGTAACGACCCGGACGTCGTGATCCGCGCGCGGCTGTGCCGGAAGGCGAATGGCCGCGTCGACGGCACGATCACGTGGCGCGGACGCAGTGGCGCGAGCGTGCGCACGGTCGCGGGCACGTGGTCACGCGCGGGCCTGACGCTGCGAGATATCCGGCTCGAGGGCACGCCGAACCCGGGCTGGCGGTTCTGCACGATCGAACGCTACACGTTGACCGCGGCGAGTCCCCGCAAGCTCGCGGGCTCGTATCGGTCGTCGGAGTGCCGGGACGACGCTGCGATCACGCTCGAGCGCGAGTAGCTCAGCGGATCGGGCAGAGCACGCCGCGGACAGGAGGCAGCGAGACGACCGGCGCGACCACGAGCTCGAGCGCGCCGCCACGCTCGCACGCGAGCTCGAACTGCCAGTCGAAGCCCTCGTGCACCGGCTCGCGGACCTTGCACGCCCCGTGGCCCGCGCGGGCCGCGTCGAACATCGCCTTGGTCACCTCGCGCGGCTGCCTCGAGCTCGCGAGCTGCGTCTTCCACACGCGGTCGTCCCACTTCGCGATCAACGGCGCGACGGCCGCACCGGTCCTCGCGAGCGCGGGTGGCGCAGGAACGCCGCGCGAGGTCCCGACGAAGCCGTCGATCCCGCCGCCCGACGAGAGGTTCACCGCCACCTCGAGCTTGCCGCGCTCGCACTGGAACGCAAAACGCGCCTCGCGTGCGCCACTCCACGTTCGCCGGCGCGAACCCGGTGCACGTGCTTCCAGGCCATCCGTGGACGCTACGCCTGATCCGCGGACCGTGGGCCACGGTCTCCAGCGATCAGGTGGCGAACCAGCCGAGCCACTCGGTGACGACTGCGAGTCGCTCGCGATCGAGCTGATAGCGCCGCGTTCGACCCTGCTTCTCGTGTCTCAGCAGGCCGGCATTCTCGAGCACGCGGAGGTGCCGCGTCGTCGTCGGCCACGCGTGCTCGAACCGTGCGGCGAGCTCGCCGGCCGTCGCGGTCCCGCCGCGGAAGTGCAGCGTCAGCAAGATCTGGCGACGCGCCGGGTGCGCGAGCGCGGTCACCACCGCGTCGAGCGCCGCCAGTTTCTCGAGCGGCGACAGGCTGGGGTCGACCGACGGCTGCTTGACCTTGACCGGCCTCAGACGGCCTCGACCTCGCAGATGGTCAGATCCTCGAGCACCGGCCCCATCGGCTCCCAGACCGCCATCACCTCGGGAGTCTGGTGCGCGAGATCGGAGGCGGTGCCGTCCTTCCACTGGAAGTACTCGATGTACGACGTCCGCTTCTTGCGAATATCGAACGCCTTCCACATCCTGAACGGCTCGGCGGTGACCAGTCCTGCAGCGCGTAGCGCAGGCTCGTGCTGCTTCACCAGCGCGAGCAACTCGGCCTCTTTTCCCGGCTTCGGCACGTAGGTGACGATGTTGGTGACGGGCAGGTGCGGGTGCTCGCGCGTTCGGTCGTGACTCATGCCCAACATTTAGCCACTCCGCTTAATGTACGCAAGAGGTTTGTTAGCCCATCCGCTAACCGACACGTTAGTGCGGCGCGTGCGGCGGGCGCGGATGCTCGACGTACTCGCGGACCGAGGGCCGCTGCCACACCGCCTCGGCATACGCGCGCACGGAGTCCGGCACCGGGTAGCCAGTCTTGACCAGCCGCATCAGCGCGAACGCGACATCGACGTCGGCGATGCACCAGTCCCCGAATAGCGCCCCGGTGGGCGATGGCGCGAGCCGCTCGATCATCGCGCACAGCTTCGCGGCCTGGGCCGCGGCATGGGGCCCGAGCGGCGGATGCTCGTCGCGCGGATAGAACAGCAGCGTGCTCGTGCGCTCGCGGCGCAGGTCGGTGAGCTCCATCCGCGTCCATGACATCAGCTGGCGCGCACGCGCACGGGCGTGCAGGTCTTGCGGAAACAGCGGAGGAAACGCCGGCGGCGGGAACGCATCCTCGAGGTACTCGATGATCGCGTACGACTCCGCGACCCAGAAGTCGCCATGCTGCAGCGCCGGTTCGAGCCCGGTGATCGCCTGGTACCGGATCGGCGCGGTCACGGTGTTGTTGACCATCGCCAGCACGGTCGAGAATGCGAGGCCCTTCTCGCGCAGCGCGACGTATGGCGCGCAGTCCCAGGTGTTCGACCAGTACGCGTCGAGGTACAGGATCATGCTGCCGCTCACGAAGCGACTGTACCCGGTCAACGAGAGATACTCGACGCGTGCTGGAACGGGTCGTCGGTTCGGGACTGATGCCGCTGCCGATCTTGCGGGCTGGGATCTGCGCGCTCCGCCTGCGCGAGCAACGGTGCTCGGTCGAGATCGAGCAGGCGCGCTTCCAGGCCGATCTGCGGCTCGACGACGAGTGGCACCTCGCCTGGACTCACTACGCGCGCACCGCCGAGGCCTGGTACGCGAACCTCATGCACCACCGCGGTGCCATCGAGTCGATCCTCGCGGACAGCGACGGTGCGGATGCGGCGCGCCGGTTCCAGCGCTGGCGCGTGTTCTTCCTCGCGTGCGCGGAGCTGTTCGGCTACCGCGACTGCCACCGTCGAGCGCGTGGCTTGCCGCTCCGCAGTGACTGTCAGTGCGGGAACGCCTGGTCGGCGAACGCGCGGGCGGACATCGGGCGATCGTCGGGCGCCTTCGCGAGCGCCGCGAGGATCGCGGCCTCGAGCGGCTCCGAGATCTCCTTCCGCAGCGTGCGCGGCGCTGGCGGGATCTCCGACAGGTGCGCGAAGCCGATCGCGATCGCGTTGTCGCCCGAGAACGGCGGGCGCCCGCACACGAGGTGGTACGCGAGCGCGCCGAGCGCGTAGACATCCGAGCGCGCGTCGACCGCCTTGCCTCGCACCTGCTCGGGCGCCATGTAGTGCGGCGTGCCGAGGATCGCGCCGGTCGCGGTGAGGCCCTCGGCCAGCGCGGTGGTGGCGAGCCCGAAGTCGATCAGCTTGACCGCGCCGCGCTCGCCGACCAGCACGTTGCTCGGCTTCAAGTCGCGGTGGATGACGCCGGCACTGTGCGCGGCCTCGAGCCCGGTGACGATCTGGGTGAGGATGTCCTGCACGTCCTTGAGCGGCACCATCCCGCGCTGCGCGATCACCTCGGACAACGTGCGGCCGGCGAAGTATTCCATCGACAGGTACAGCAGGCCCGGGCGCGCCTCGCCGAGATCGTGGATCCGGATCACCGCGGGTGAGGACACCTTGCGCGCGGCCGCAGCCTCGCGGCGGAACCGCGTCACCATCGCGGCCTCGTCGGCCGAGAACGCACTGGAGATGATCTTGAGCGCGACCAGCTCGCCGAGCACCTCGTCGTCGGCGAGGTAGACCGCCCCCATGCCGCCCTTGCCGAGCAGCCGCTGGATCCGGTAGCGCTGCGCGATCACCTGCCCCGGCTCGAGGCTGGTCCCGCCTTGCCGCGGCGGTGGCGACGCATGGGCGGTGGCGGTGCGGTCGAGCCCGCTGTCCGGCCTGGATGCTGGCTTGGTCGTCGAGGTCCCCGGGGTCGGCGGCACGGTCGCGCCGGTCGCCGGTGCGAGCTGGATCAGCGAGCGCTGCTCGTCGATCACCTTGGCCAGCTTCTGGTTGAGCTCGAAGTCCACGCTGCACACGATCGACTCGAGGTTCTCGACCCGCTCGCGGAGCAGCTTGTTGTCCTCGAGCAGTAGCTTCTGCTCGGAGCCGCCGGTGCGGGCCTCGAGCTCGAGCCGCTTCTCCTCGAGCTTGTGGCGCGAGCGCAGCCAGATGATCGCCGGCACGAAGCCAAACGTCATGAGAATCGCGAGCACACCCTCCATCGACCTAGCCTACGCGTAGGAGTCGATCGGCGGGCACGCGCAGATCAGATTGCGGTCGCCGTACGCGTTGTCGACGCGGCCGACTGGCGGCCAGTACTTGTGAACGCGGAGCCACGGGGCGCCCGCCGGATGTGCGGCCTGCTCCCGCGAGTACGGGCGATCCCACTCGGTGCCGGTGACCGCGGCCGCGGTGTGCGGCGCGTTCTTGAGCGGGTTGTTCGTGCGGTCCATCTTGCCGCTCTCGATCTCGGTGATCTCCGCCCGGATCGCGATCATCGCCTCGCAGAACCTGTCGATCTCGGCCTTGCCCTCGCTCTCGGTGGGCTCGACCATCAGCGTCCCGGGCACCGGGAACGACATCGTCGGCGCATGGAAGCCGTAGTCCATCAGGCGCTTCGCGATGTCCTCGGCCTCGATGCCCGCGGTCTTCTTGAACCCGCGGCAGTCGAGGATCAGCTCGTGCGCGACCCGACCGTTGCGGCCAGCGTAGAGCACGGGGAAGTGCGAGCCCAGGCGATGCGCGATGTAGTTCGCGTTGAGGATCGCGACCTCGGTCGCGCGGCGCAGGCCGGCCTCCCCCATCATCGCGATGTAGCTGAACGAGATTGGCAGGATGCTCGCCGAACCCCATGGCGCCGCCGACACCGCACCGACTGGCTGGCTACCTGGCGGTGCGAGCGGATGGCCCGGCAGGTACGGCACCAGGTGCTTGGCCACGCCGATGGGTCCCATGCCGGGACCGCCGCCGCCGTGCGGGATGCAGAACGTCTTGTGCAGGTTCAGGTGACAGACATCGGCACCGATCTCGGCCGGGCGAGTCAGCCCGACCTGCGCGTTCATGTTCGCGCCGTCCATGTAGACCTGGCCGCCGTGGCGATGCACGGTCTCGCAGACGTCGACGATGCCTTCCTCGAACACGCCGTGCGTCGACGGATACGTCACCATCAGCGCGCCGAGCTGGCCGCGTGCTTCTCCGCCTTTGCGCGCAGGTCCGCCAGATCGATCGTGCCGTCGGATGCCGACGCGACCACGACGACCTGCATGCCGGCGAGCACAGCCGACGCCGGGTTGGTGCCGTGCGCACTCTGCGGGATCAGGCACACCGTACGGTGCGCCTCGTTGCGCGCGCGGTGATATGCGCGGATCGCGAGCAGGCCCGCGTACTCCCCTTGCGCGCCCGAGTTCGGCTGCAGCGAGATCGCGGCGAACCCGGTGATCTCGGCCAGCCAGCCCTCGAGCTGCTCGAACAGCGCCTTGTAACCGCCCCACTGCTCGGCCGGAGCGAATGGATGCAGCCGACCGAACGCGGGCCAGGTCACCGGCAGCATCTCGGTGGTGGCGTTGAGCTTCATCGTGCAGGAGCCGAGCGGGATCATCGACGTCGTGAGCGACAGATCCTTGGCCTGCAACCGGTTCAGGTAGCGGAGTAGCTCGTGCTCCGCGTGGTAGCGCGAGAACGTCGGGTGCGTCATGAACGCGGAGGTCCGTGGCAGCGGCAGGTCTGGCAGCTCGGTCTGCGCGACCAGCTCGGCGATCTCGAACGGTAGCTCGTCCTCCGAGAGGTCGAACGCCTCGAGCAAGTGATAGACGTCACCGTGGCTTGTGGTCTCGTCGCACGAGATGCCGACGCCGTCTGCGTAGCGACGCAGGTTGAGCCCGCGATCGAGGGCGCGCGCGAGCACCTTGGCCTGGACGTGCGCATCGAGATCGACGCGCAGCGTGTCGAAGTACGCGCCGGGACGTGGTGCGTAGCCGAGGCGCGCGAGGCCGGCCGCGACCACCGCGGTGAACCCGCGCACGCGCTGGGCGATCCGCACCAGGCCTTCGGGCCCGTGATAGACGCCGTACATCGACGCCATCACGGCGAGCAGCACCTGGGCGGTGCAGATGTTGGACGTCGCCTTCTCGCGGCGGATGTGTTGCTCGCGGGTCTGGAGCGCGAGCCGGAACGCGACCTTGCCCTTGGTATCGCGCGACACGCCGATGATCCGGCCCGGCATCTGGCGCCGGAAGTCCTCCTTCGAGGACATGAACGCGGCATGCGGGCCGCCGAAGCCCATCGGCACCCCGAACCGCTGGGTCGAGCCGATCGCGATATCAGCGCCGAGCTCGCCCGGTGGGATCAGCAGTGTCAGCGCGAGCAGGTCGGTGGCCATCACGACGAACGCACCGGCGGCATGCGCACGCTCGGCCAGCGCGCGGGGATCCTCGACCCGGCCGTCGGTGGTTGGATACGACAGCAAGATGCCCGAGACGTCGGCGCCGAGGTTCTGCTCGATCTCCGCCACGGTCCCGACGCGGAGCTGGATCCCGAGCGGCTCGGCGCGCGTGGCCATCACCGCGATGGTCTGCGGGTGGGTGTCGACCTGGACCCAGAACGTCATCCGTTTGCGCTCGCAGCGCTCGATGCACATGTTCATCGCCTCGGCGGCGGCGGTCGCCTCGTCGAGCAGCGATGCGTTGGCCATCGGCAGCGCGGTCAGGTCCTCGATCATCGTCTGGTAGTTGACGAGCGCCTCGAGCCGGCCCTGCGAGATCTCGGCCTGGTACGGCGTGTACTGGGTGTACCAGCCCGGGTTCTCGAGCACGTTCCGCAGGATCACCGGCGGGGTGATGGTGTCGTAATAGCCCTGGCCGATGAACGACCGCAGGACCTGGTTGTCCGCGGCGAGGTTCCCGAGCTCCTCGAGCAGCTCGTGCTCGCCGAGTGGGGCGCCGAGTGCGAGCGGCCGCGCGAGCCGGATCTTGGCCGGCACGACCGCGTCGGCCAGCTCGTCGAGGGTCCGGTAGCCGAGCGTCTGGAGCATCTCGGCGATCTCGGTCTCCTGGGGCGCGATGTGACGGCGCGCGAACGTATCCGATGGAGCGAGCAGGTCGGGTTGCACGGGCGCACTCTACTGCGAGATCCAGACGTTGTCCTGGCGATCGCCTGATCGGTTAGTTAGGGCGCGATCCGCTCGGTCAGCTACGGAACACGGTGAGGTACCGCTCGGGAAAATCACCGAGCTCCATGTCCGCACCGCACTCCGGGCACGGCAGCCTGGGCGGTGCCAGCCGGCGCAGCGCCTCGGCATTCGCGATCGCGTCGACCACGGGCGCCGACTCGCCGCCGCACTTGGGGCACGCGTACTGGGCATGAAACGACGCGATGCGCAGCGTCTTGCTGTCCGCGAGCTCGGGCACGAGGTTCATCTGTGTCATCAGCACGTCGCCGACCCGCTCGAGCGTGACGACCCCGCGCTCGCGCAGCACGCGGAGCATCCGGATCCACTCGCGCATGCCGATCGAGTTGACGAACGTGATGCCGGACGTATCGAGCGTGACATCGCCCGGCGGGATCTGAGCGGCCAGCGTGCCGAGCGGGCTGCCGTCGTCGATCCGGCCCTGGAACGTGACCCGCGATCCGGTGATCTCCACTTCGAGTCGGCCGAGCTTCACGTGGTCTCCTTGGGTTGCCCGACGAACGTGTGGAACGAGGCAGCGCGGCCGAGCTCGGTCGGCTTGTACCGAACATCGAGCAGCGTGATCACCTCGGTCATCACCGTCGGGATGACATCGATCACGAACTGGTTGCAGCAGGCGTACGCGAGCGGCAGCCCCATCCCGCCCTCGGTCTGCGTCGGGCTCTGCTTCGCGCCGGCGGCGAGCCGCGCCGGGATCCCGGCGTGATCGATCGAGCCCCAGTGATCGCGAACCTCGATCGCCAGGTACCGCGCGTCGGTAGCCCAGCGCACGGTGACGACATCCCGGCCCTGGAGCGTGCGCGCCTGATCGCGTGACTCGGTGGCCCGAAATCGCAGGCCGTGCTCGTCGACCGGCGCGGCGTACAGCGCATTCGCGATCAGCTCGTCCGCGATCACCGAGACCATCGAACCGATCCGCTCGGGGAGACCGACCGCGACCACGTCCTTGGCCAGCGCGTTGACCGCCGCGTCGCGCTCGCGGGCATCGTCGAGCTGGTAGCGGCGGACTTCGGCGCCCCATGCGACGTACTTCTCGAGCCCGAGCGCGTCGGCGCGAAACACCTTCTGCACCGTGGCGAGCAGCTCCTCGGCGAGCAGCGGCATCGGGTGAGCGACCACGTGATTCCAGCCCGCGGTGAGCAGGACATCGAGCGCCTCCGGGTTGGCCGCCTCGAGGCCCTCGCCGGGCACGGCGATCCAGGCGCGCGCGGGTCGATCGCGGAGCGCCGGCCGTTCGCGCGCGAGCGCGAGGTCGACCACCGCGATCGTGTCAGCGTCGACCGCAGCCTCCAGCGCCTCCAGGTCGGCGACGACCTCGACCGGGCACAGCGTCGCGCCGACCAGCCGCAGCAACGAGCGCTGCGCCTTGCGGTCGGGATGAGCGACGACGAGCTTGCCTCGTCCTGCCGAGGAACCGGACGGTTGCACCGCCCGCGATACTACCCCAACGGCTCGCGCGGCCTGGTCAGTACAGGACGCCCAGCGTCGCGGAGCCGCCGATCGAGCGGTCGGCCATGCCGCCGACGTCCTTCTCCGGATCGTCGTCGAGGTTGTTGGTCTTCTCGCCGGTGCCGGTGAAGGAGTAACCGACCTGCGTCAGCTCGCCGACCAGTCGGAGCCCGAACCGGTTCCCGAACGTGATGTCGAACCCGGCATTGCCGCCGAAGCCGAGCACCTTGGCCTGGCCGTAGTGGGTCTTGTCCTGGATCTGACCGGCATTGCGGATCAGCATGCCGTTGCCCTCCGCGATGAACGCGAACGACGATGCGAATGGGATCCGGAACGCGAGCGACGGGGCGAGGAACTTGTAGTCGGTGTCGGGCACGTCGAAGAACGTGTTGGGATTCATCGCGCCGCTCGCATCGACCTTGAACGTGCGGCGGCCATAGCTGAAGCCGAGCGTCGTGGTCGGGCTGGTCGCGGACTTGCCGAACGCGATCCGGAACCGGCCGCCGAACGAGTAGCTCTGCTGCTTGGTCGGGAAGTTCTTGCCGGCGTCGTCGCCCGTCGAGGTCAGGTTCAGCTTGAGCGTCTTGTCGTAATCCGCAGCGAACCCGAGGCCCGCCGCGAAGCTCTTCGGGCTGAGGAATGCGATCGGGTACATCTCGACCTCGAACCGGGCACCCGGCACAGGCGAGCTCGTGAAGCCCCGGGGCGCACCTTCGAAGTCCTGGGTGTTGAACCGATAGCTGCGATTTGCAAACGACATCCCGGCATCGAGGCGAATCGCGACGCGGTTCGCGGTGTGCTGGTTCGACGGGCGGATCTTGACCGAGCTCGAGATGCCGTCCTCTTCGTCCTCGTCTGCAGACGCGACCTTCTTGCGTCGCTTCGACGAACCCTCGTCGTCGTCCTCGTCAGCGTCTTTGTCCTTGTCGTCCTTGTCGGAGACCTCATCGTCCTTCCCCTTCTTCCCCTTCCCGCGGCTCTCGTCCTGGTCCTCGTCCCCCTTCCCGCCCTCGTCGAGCCGCGCGACGACCTTCTCCTTCAGCATGCGCTTGAACTTCGTGGTCTTCGCGCTGACGAACTTCACGGTGAAGCCGCGGGCCTTCTCGCCCTTCACGAACAGCTTGAACTTGAGGGTCTTGTTCGCGCCCTCCTTGCCGAGCTTGGCCTGCAAGATCGCGTCAGCCTCGAGCTCCTTGCCGAGCCGTTTGGCGTCCTTCTCGCTGAGCTCTTCGATGTCGATGCTGTCGGTGGCGCGGTTGACCTCACGTTTCCCGATCACGCTGAGCTCGTCGCCATCGAGCGCAGCCGCGACGGCGTCCCGCATCGAACCGTTCGCGTCGCCCTCGATCGCGGTGAGCGCGATCTTGGGGGCCGCAAGGACCGTTGCCGGAAGGCAAAGGAGGACCATCGCCAGGGGCGTGAGCAGTCGCTTCATGTTCTCTCCGCACATCGAGCCCAGGTTCCCGGCGAAGGCTCGAAGCACGAGTATACACGAGGCAGACACGTCGCTACCCCCAGATGCAACGGGGGTCACCGGAGCGCTTGCCAAGTGGGCGCAGCCATGGCCAGCTGGGGCCACCCGAGGGGGCAAACGATGGATCCGGTCGATTACACCAATCTCCGCATCACCGGCCGGCACAAGGTCGTCACCGGCTCGCACCTGACGGTCGAGAATGATGTCGTCGTCATCGTCACCCAGGCCTACGGCCCGCGCGGCGACAACCTGGTCGGCATCTCGCCCGTCGAGTTCGACGGCCACCCGGCCGTCACGGTCGGGCTCCGTGCGGACGGCAAGGAGGGCCTGGTCCACCTGTCTCCGATCCACGGCGACGGTCGCAAGTCCAAGCCGTTCGATATCCCGCACGGCACGCGATGCGAGCTGTTCTGCCCGGTCTCGAAGCAGCCGCTCGACCTGGTCGGCGAGGTCGAGGACGAATCCGGCGCGCGCTACTACGCGATCTACCTGACCCCTCAGCTCTCGCGCGGCTCGATGGTCATGGTGTCCGACGTGTGGGGACACAACCACTCGCGGATCATCGACGACTTCGAGCTGATCTCCGCGTGGGCCGCGCGCCAGGACTGACTACAGATCGTAGAGCAGGAAGTACGCGCGCAGGTTCGCGTTCGCGAGCGGCTTCTTGATCCGCGGTCGCCCGATCGCGTGAAAGAACACCTCCTCGAGCACAGGGCTGCCGACCAGGAAGCCCGCGCGCCAGCCAGGAAACCGCCGGCACGCCGCCGCCAGAGCCTCGTACGTGCCGATGAGATCCGGATCGTCTAGCCGCTCGCCATACGGCGGATTCGCGATCAACAGGCCTGGGCCGGGCTCGCGACCATGCTCGCGGGCGATGTCCGCGATCGTCTCGGGCTTGAGGTGCGCGACATCCGCGCGCTGCCAGGTGATCCGATCGGCGAGCCCGGCGCGGCGGGCGTTGTCGCGTGCATGGGCGAGCACCCCGACGTCGACAGCGCAGCCGACGACGATCGGATCCGCGTCGTCGAACAGCGCACCGGTGCGCGCGCCCTCCGGAGGTCCGAGGCCGAGCGTCGCCAGCGTCGGCGACTCGCGCGGGGTGGCGCGCGCGGCGAGGATCGCCTCGATCGGGATCGTGCCCGCGCCACACATCGGATCGACGAGGATGTCGGTGCGCGGATCGAACCGGCACAGCATCAACAGCACGGCCGCGAGATGCTCGCGCAGCGGCGCCGCGCCGGCCTCGCGTCGCCAGCCGCGCTGCGAGAGCGAGCCGCCGCCGAGGTCGATCGACACCACGAGCTCGCCCGCGTCATCCATTCGCACCACCCAGCGGGTCGCGGCGTGCTCGGGATCGACGTGCAGCCGGAGGCCGCGTTGGTTTGCCCCGTCGACCAGTGCGTTCTTGACCGTGCCGATGATCTGGCGCTCGCCCGCGGCGAAGCTCTCGACGCGTCGCGCCTCGACCGAGATGCCCTCGCGGTCGCGGAGCAGCGCGCGCGCGTCGCCTTGCACGTCGGCGACCAGCTCCTCGAACAACGGCTCGAGCCGGTTGGCTCGCGATCGGTAGACGTCCCACAGCACGCGGGTCGGCGTCCGCATGTACGTCACGGCGGCCCAGGCGATCGCAGGATCGAACGGCAGCACCAGCTGCCCGAGCCCCTCCTTCCGAGGATCCTTGGGCAGCCGTCGGACGAGCGCGCGCCGCACGACGCGCGACAGCTCAGCGGTCATCACGACGTTGGTCTGCGTCGAGCCGACGATCCGCAGCTCGTCGATGATCATGCGACTCCGTTCAGCGTGGCGAGCAAGCCGGCCTCGGCGAAGAATCGCTTCGACAGATAGAGCCCGCGCGCGTCAGTGCCGGCCGGGCCCTTCGGGCGCTCGTGGAGGTAGCGCCGTGTGAGGCGCGCGACCTCGGGATCCCACTCGAGCAGGTACCAGGACACGATCGTCGCGTCGCCGTCCCCGACGTTGGCTCGCGCGAGCCACAGCGTGCGCTGGAGCTTCGCCACCGCGGCGCTACCGCCGCTGACGCCGAGCTCGCCGGCCATCGCGATCGCGGGATCCTCGATGACGCGCCATGCGCCACTGATCTCGCGGGTGACCGGCACGGTCTTGATCTCGACGTCGCCACGCCAGTCGGGCTCGCCCTCCCCGCGCTCCGCGACACCGAGCAGCGCCTGCGCTCGAGAGCCCCAGGCACCCTTGTCGCGCCCGCGCCGGCCGAGCCGGACGCCGATCAATCGATCAGCCGCGGCGAGCAGCTCGTCGAGCGTCTCGGGCTCCTCGCTCGGTGGTCTCGCGGCACCGGGCGCGGGCACGTCGCGAGGCCAGGCCTCGCTCGGCGGGAATGCGCCGCGCGGCGCGGCCTGGATCACGAGGTGACCGCCGAGCAGGATCGGACGAGGCTGCAGCGCGGGAGACAGCTCCGCGCCGGCGCGCTCGAGCTCCGCACCAGCGTCCCACACGGCGAGCCGGAGCTCCGGCGATCGCGCGACCGTGGTCCGGCCGAGCGCGCGCGCCGCGATCACGAGCTCGCCCCGCGTCATCGCATTGAGGAGGCCGCACAGCTCGCCACTCCAGCGGTCGATCACCCGCGTCGCGGCCTCCGTGTTGTCGAGCTGCGCTCGCTGCGCGCGCACCCGTCCGTCGAATCGCCCGACGCGCAAGGTCGCCAGGCGGCGCACCGCCTCGGCGGGCAGCAGGCGGCAGATATGCACGGCGGCGTTCACGCCGACCGACAGTAGTCGACGCCGGCCGCGAGCGCGAATCTCCGTCGAGATCTCGCCGGATTTCCGCACGACCGGCGCGCGCGGGCCGCGTGTTACGGTCGGTCCATGCGGATCGCCCTCGGGCTCGCGGTGCTGGTCGCGTGTGCGCCCGTCGTCGACGGCCCCGCGGAGCGGCAGCGCGCGCTCGACCGCGCGGATGCGACCCGGCTCGCCAGCCAGCTCGAGGCCCTACCCGGCGTGGTCCGCGCCGAGGTCGTGCTGCGACGCCCCGCGGCGGATCCGCTCGCACTCGCACCACCCGCGCCCGCCGGCGCGTCGCTCGTGATCGTGATCGATGACCGCGCGGATCGTGCGGCGATCGGCACCACCGCGCGCGCTCTCGTCGACACGTTCGCGCCCGAGCTCGAGCCGACGATCGTGGTCGAGGTTGGCGCGATCCGTCCGACCCTCGCGAAGGTCGGGCCGTTCACCGTCGAGGCGCGATCGCGCGGTCCGCTGCGCGCGGTGCTCGCCGGCGCGTTCGTCACGATCGCGCTGCTCGCCGGCTGGATCGCGTGGCGTCAGCGTCGCGGTAGCAGGGCCCAGTAGTCGAGC